>CANQSE010000109.1 GCA_947626405.1 uncultured Acetatifactor sp.
CGGCCTATCGCCCGCAGGAAGGATGTGGAGATAGTGTTTGAGAGCATGCGCCCCGTGACGGCGGAGGTGGATGAAGTGAAGATGACGCTGATTATGACGAATCTGGTCGAAAACGCCGTCAAATACAACAAGGAACACGGGTGGGTAAAGGTTGAACTGGATGCGGACCATCAGTATTTTACCTTTAAGGTCACGGATTCAGGACTTGGAATACCGGAGGATTCGCTGGGACATATCTACGAGAGGTTTTACAGGGTGGACAAATCCCATTCGAGGGAGATCGGAGGAACGGGACTTGGACTTGCGATCACAAAAAGCGCCGTTCTAATGCACAGAGGCTCCATCACAGTTACAAGCGTGGAGGGTGAGGGCTCGTGCTTTACCGTAAAAATTCCCCTGACCACGGCTCTCAACAAGGTGCCGGCGGGGGGCTGACGATCTGACGTGGAACGAAAGGAATGATACAGGCATGGGAAAAATCTCGTGTGCGGAAGAAAACGGAAGGAATCGCGCCGCGTGCGTCATCTGCGTGCTTCTTGCATGCTGTCTTGTCGCGCTCTGCGCCTGCGGGGAAAAGCAGGAGTACGATGAAAACACATGCCAGGTTTATTATGTCAGCACAAACGAGACAAAGGTTGAGCAGCACCCTCGAAAATTCGAGAGCGACACGCAGGAGGAAAGACTTGAGGAGCTGATAGAGTTTCTCTCCGAGAATCCGGGAAAGCTGGAGTATAAGGCTCCGCTCTCGATG
Source organism: uncultured Acetatifactor sp. (assembly GCA_947626405.1). Taxonomy (GTDB): domain Bacteria; phylum Bacillota; class Clostridia; order Lachnospirales; family Lachnospiraceae; genus Acetatifactor. Next base: position 752 of record CANQSE010000109.1, read on the forward strand.
GGCTTTAAGCTGCTTGGCATGAAGCTGGAGGGGGAAACGCTTCTTCTTGATATGGACGCGTCTTATCTTGACCTGCCCCCGACAACTGAGGTGCTTGTGAGGGCGGCAATCGTCCGCACGCTGACACAGATGGAAAATGTGAGCTATGTGGGCATCACGGTTGACGGGAACCAGCTATACGACAACATGGGGCGTCCGGTGGGATGGATGAACGCCGAACAGTTTATAGACAACGACGGCAATGAGATCAACACCTATGAGCTTGCCAGGGTTAAGCTGTTTTTTGCGTCTGAGGACGGCACGAGCCTGATACAGACAACGCGCGAGAAATATTACTCCACAAGCATGCAGCTTGAGAGGTTTGTGGTGGAGGAGCTTATCGCGGGTCCGGGTGAACAGGCAAAGGATCTTTATCCGTGTATCAATCCCGCCACAAAGGTCATCAATGTGACTACAAAGGACGGGATATGCTATGTGAACCTGGACGAAAACTTTCTTAATGTGGTAAACAACGTTCCGACGGAAGAATCGGTCTATGCAATTGTAAACTCCCTCGTGGAGCTGAGCAATATAAACAAGGTGCAGATTCTTGTAAACGGGGAGGTGCCCGACGCTTTTACACAGTCCACGTTTGAGAGAAACCTTGACATTGTTACGACGCTGCAGAAATAAAGGCGTGTAGTTTTATATTTATTTAATAAAAATAAGTTTGATAAAAATAAACTGGAAAGGATGTCGGACTTGGGAAATGAGGAGGCCGCTTTTTGTGGCCGCCCTTTTCATGATAATAACGGCGGCGGTTCGCCTGTGGTCAGGTGGCGGAGGCGAACCGCCGGACGGTACTGTAAGCGCCGGCGACATAGGAGAGCGCAGGGAGCTTACCGTCATCGGCCAGGTGTATCAAAAGGACGGCCTGACATTTTATCTGAGGGACGTATCTGTCCGTGAGCAGATTTCTGATATATCAGAGGAGCCGCAGCTAAGCGGCATGGATTCGGGAGCCGGATTATCCCGGCAGTATATTTCATGTAATGACAACATAATCTGTGTTTTTGATGATAAGGCGTATGCGCCGCTTGGGTGTTACATTCGTGTTAAGGGGAGATTTGCGCCCTTTATGCCGGCGTCAAACCCCGGAGAGTTTGACGCGGCGGCTTATTACAGTACGCAGGGCCTGGGCGGCAGGCTCACAAGGGCAGAGCTTCTTGAGGCGGGCGAAGACTTCTGGCCTGTGAGGGAATGGATCTCGGGGCTAAGGCTTAAGCTTGAGCAGCGGCTTTACGGCGCGCTGCCTGAAAGCAGCGCGGGGATCCTCTGCGCACTGCTTCTTGGCGACAGGGCGGGGCTTGACGAGAGTGTGGAAGACCTTTACAGGCGAAACGGAATACTCCATATACTGAGTATTTCTTCTCTCCATATAACGGTTTTGGGAATGAGCCTGTACAGGCTCCTCAGGCGTCTTAGACTTCCGGTCTGGGCTTCGTCCGCCGCAGGAAGCGCGTTGATGGTTTTCTACGGCTTTTTAACGGGTTTTAGTGTTTCCGCCCGCAGAGCAATCGGCATGTACCTCATAAGGATGCTGGGGCAGATACTTGGAAGGACATATGACAGACTGACGGCGCTTGGAGTCACGGGGGCGGCGATGGTGTGGACAAATCCCCGTTATCTGCAGCAGAGCGGCTTTCTGCTTTCGTTTTCATCCGTACTTGGGGTATGTCTGCTCTGCCCCGCCATTGAGGCTTCGTATGTCGGAAAAAACACGGCGCCTTTGGGCGTGACGCCGTTTAAAAGGGCGGTGCGGACGGCTTTTCGGGCGATTGGAGAGTCTGCCGCGGGGAGCCTTTCGGTTACTCTCGCCACGCTTCCCGTACAGCTATGGTTTTATTTTGAGGCGCCGGTGTACGCGGTATTTTTAAATCTGCTGGTGCTTCCGCTTGTAAAACCGCTCATGCTTGCGGGATTTCTGGTGATTGCGCTGCCGTGGTTTTTTCCTGCCCGCGCCGCGGCGGAGGGGATACTTGCATGGTACGGGCTGCTCTGCACGGGATTTGCCAGGCTGCCCTTTGGCGTGTGGAATCCCGGCCGTCCTCAGATTTGGCAGATTGTCCTGTTTCTTACAATACTTGTCTTTTGCGCGGCAGTGCTTAACGCGGCGAAAGATAAAAAGGGCAGGAGGGTGATGTGCGCGAAAGCCGCCTGTGCGGCGGCCATTGTGATTGCGGTGCCCGTTATGGGAGCGCATGTTAAGGGGGAAGCCTTTGCAGCCTTTCTTGATGTGGGGCAGGGCGACTGTATATTTGTGAGGACGGACTCCGGAGAAAACTACCTTTTTGACTGCGGAAGCAGCAGCCGTTCAGGCGTGGGAGAGTATGTTCTCATTCCGTTTTTAAAATATTATGGTATACACAGGCTGGACGCTGTTTTTGTATCGCACCCCGACGAGGACCATATGAACGGCGTAGTGGAGCTTCTGGCCCTGGGAGATGAAAACGGCATAAGTGTAAACGGACTTATCCTTCCGGACGTAGCGCGTAATCGCAGGAACGAGCTGTTTGGAGAGCTTCTTAAAGCCGCAGGGGAGACGGATTGCACAACGGTGCGCTATATCGGCGCGGGTGACGTCTGGGAGGTAAAAAACGCGCGCTTTACATGTCTGAATCCGGCCGAGGGCGCTGACATTTCGGAATCAAATGCTTATTCAGAGTGTTTTCTGGCGCAGTTTTATCCCGGTGGGGAAGAAAAAAACGGTATAACGCTGCTTCTTACGGGAGATGTTGAGGGAGAGGGTGAAAGGATGCTGATTAAGAAGCTAAAGGAGACTGGCGCGGGATGCGTGGACATTTTAAAGGTGGCCCACCATGGCTCACGCGGCTCTACTTCAGAGGAGCTTTTGCGGCTCATACGGCCAAAGGTCGCCGTCATTTCCTGCGGCAGGGAAAACAGGTACGGACATCCCCACAGTGAGCTGATTGACAGACTTGAGGACTGCGGCAGCAGGATCGTGGTGACAAAAGACAGCGGAGCGGTTTGGTTCAGGATATCGGCAAAGTGGGTGCGCATGGGAATGTTTTACCCAAAATATCAAGACGCCCGCGAAAAACTCTGATATACTGACAATTTAAACAGCTTTTTATTGATTTACAGCCCCGGGGCAGCGGAGGTAAAAATTCTACAGAACCGACAGAATCAGTATCTCAACGCTCATTATGTCGTTCATGCGTCCGCTCTTTACGGCTTCTTCCGCCTCTACGCACTGCCTTACGGCCCTGCGCAGGGCTGCCGTGGAAAAACGTGATGCCTGAGCCAGATATTTTCCGGCTGCGAACGGAGGCACCCCAAGCTTTGACGCAACGGTCCGGTTGTCATAGCCCTTTGCCTTAAATTCCCTTGCCTGTAAAAGGAGGTTGCACTGTCTGGCAATGAGAAAGAGAATCCGCATTGGAGGTTCCTTAAGGGCAAGCAGATCATAATAAAGCTCCAGCGCTTTCTTCTGCTGCCTGTCTGCTATGGCGTTTATCATGTCGAATATGCGGTTGGAGGTGCGCATGGTGCAGACGGCTTCCACATCGCTGTCAGTGACGACATCGCGATCCATACAATAGCAGATCAGCTTCTCGAGCTCAGACTGAAGCAGACCCATGTCGGTGCCCGTCCTTGACAACAGAAGCATGACTGTGCTTTCCCTGACCTTCTTCCCGTTCTTAGCCAGTATGCCTGCCGCCCAGCGTTTCAGAAAAGCTTCGTCCTGCACGCCAAACTCGGCGGCATAGCCCACGGAATGAACGGTCTTAAAGAGCTTGCTGCGTTTATCGACCTCACTCTCGTCAAACACAAAGAAGGAGGTGGGGTTGGGGGACGCCAGGTATTCCGCCATCTGCTCCCCGCCTGATTTGAAAAGACCGCTGTCGCTTATGATAAAAACTCTGCGCTCCGCCATGAAGGGCAGCGTCTCAGCCAGGTCAATAATCTCCCCCACGGGCAGATCCTTACCCTCGTAAAAATGCACATTCATTGTATCAGCGTCGTTTGCAAGGGCCTTTTTTAAACTATCCCTGTACTGCCGTCTGAGATAACGTTCCTCACCGTAAAGAAGATAAACCTGACGGAAGCTTGACTGTCTGATATCTGAGTTTAACTGTTTCATTGTTCCTCCGGTTTTCGCACGGCTTTTTTAAGCGCCGGCGGATAAAGGCGCTGCGTCACTTTTTCTGACTGCGTCAGGGCTGATCCCAGCCCATGAGATCACGGATAAAGAGAGTCAGCCTCCGGGCGGCTTTTACGTAGGTTGCGGCGGTCGGGTGCCAGTTGGCGGAAAGGCCGTCCTCGGGGAGCTGTTCGTCAAATTTCATGCAGGAAATGTTGTTATCTCCCGTCGTGTCTGTGTATGCGCAGGCAGCCTTTTTTACCATGGGAAACAGCCTGTCCCCCATTATGCCCAGCGTACACAGGATTACGGCATCGGCGTTAAAGCGCCGCACCTGCTTTAAAAACTCAGTGTACGCCCTGCAGAAATCCTCCTGCCTGTCGGCAAAGTCAAGGGTGTAGCTGTCGTCGTTTGTACCCACGTTTATCACTATTAGATCGGGCTTACGGGTAAAATCCCACGTCGTCTTTTGAGGGAAACGGTTCAGGTATGTCCCGCAGGAGAGACCGAACCGATCATAATAAAGCGGCAGAGTGCGCTCCGGCTGTCTTGGCTCGCCCTCGTTTACGTAGCCTGAAATGATGCCGAAGCCGCTGTATGAGACCATGCTGTAGTCGGCGTCAAGCGCCCTGGCGGTCAGATATGCGTAAGCCTTCGTCACATCCTCGGTGGCGGTGCGAAAATCGTGCTCTCTGTTTTCGTCTTCTACGCCGTAGCCGCAGGTGATGGAATCGCCTATAAACTCTATCAAACGGGGCTTTTCCTCGGCGGGACGTATACCGTTTTGCGTATCGAGACATATCTCTCCGATCCCCGCTGTGGACATGAGCGACTCGGAAAGCTTTACTATTTCGACGTTTAAGTCCTTAGGATCACCGTCTTCATAAAAGGAAAGCTCTTTTTGCGGTACGTCGATCAGCTCGTCAAGCACGCGTGCGCCGTTTACAAATACGGCGATCCTTGCATAGTTTGTTTCGTTTCCCGGGGTGAGGACCGAGCTGTCCCCGAGTATGGTAATGCGTGCGCCGGTTCCGCAAAATGAAAACGCCGCGCCGGAGCCTGAGTGTGCAAGCCAAAGCGTGCCGTCCGTCATGCAGGTGCGGCCAAGGTGTTTGACGTTATCGGAAGTTGGAAGATATTTATTCAAGCCGTTATCCTCCTTTTGGCGAGATTATGATAAGAATATTTTAGTTTGGAGGAGGAGAGAAGTCAAGCCCGACATGCCGATGTTTTCCCTGCAGATACGCCTGTGCCCGGTCGGACATACTTTTAGGTTGCGAAGCGGGGCATGGAATGATAAACTGAAAAAAGATGCACAAATAGGGGGAAATTATGATTATTTTACGTGGAAAGAGCGTTTATCGTGACATCTGTATCGGAAGGGTCGTGTTTTGGGAAGGCCCTGCAAAGCCTGTACTCAGCCGTGGAAATGACCCCGAGACTCAGCAGGAGCGGTACGAGAGGGCGGTGAATACCGCTTGGGAACAGCTTATGGAGCTTTCAAAAGAAAGCGAAAAAAACGAGGGAGTAAACAACGCGGAAATTTTCAGGGCGCAGGGACTTATCCTTAGGGACGAACGCTTCAGAAAAGCCGTGCAGGAGCGAATATTCAGCCAGGAAATGAACGCGGAGTATGCCGTGAAGGATGCGGGAGAAGCGCTCGCGAGGGAGCTTGAGGGCGCACGCGACGAGTATATAAGGGAGAGAGCCGCCGACATTCTGGACGTGGCCGGAAGGATATTTAAGATCCTAACCGGCACGGGGGAAAAAGTGAAAATCCCTGACAAGCCTTTTATACTGGCGGCGGAGGATCTGCTGCCTAGCGAC
>CANQSE010000110.1 GCA_947626405.1 uncultured Acetatifactor sp.
CGACTCAAAAAGGTTAAGCCCGCAGGCACAGAGCACCACCGCGCCTGTCACGGTGAGCCCTATATAGATTTCATACAGAATTTTTGCCGTGTCCTTTACCCTTGGCACCAGCTTGCCGACCGAAGGGCCGGGGCTTTCCGCACGCATGAGGTTTATAGTCGTCCCCCCGCCGATAAGGGGGAGAATTGCCATGATGAACACAAAAACCCCCATTCCGCCGATCCAGTGGGTAAAGCTGCGCCAGAAAAGGGCGGCGTGGCTAAGGGTCTCGACGTCAGTGAGGATGCTTGCTCCGGTTGTCGTAAAGCCTGACGTCGTCTCAAAAAAAGCGTCAATATAATCAGGGATTTCGCCCGAAAAGAAAAACGGGAGGGCGCCCATCGCGCTCATCACAATCCAGCTTAGCGCCACAGTGACAAATCCCTCACGGGTATAGACATCCCTGTGGAGAGGTTTTTTTATTTTCAGGATAAAACCGAGCGAAAAACAAAGCGCCGCTGTCGCAAGAAACATAAGGCTTACACGCATTTCAGCGTAGATAAGTCCCACCAATACAGGCAGCAGCATAAAACCCGCCTCAAACTCCAGCACCCATCCTATAATAAACCGTACGATTGCGAAGTTCATCTCTAATCCTCCAGAATGTCCTTGATGTCATTTAGCCTTGCATGGGTGGTCACGACGACGACATAGTCCCCCACCTTAAGTTCATCCTGGCCGCCGGGTATCAGTATCCGGTTTCCCCTCGTTATTGAGCAGAGCAGGAGATCCTTTTTTAAACGCATCTTCACCAAAGGTATGTCTGTCACGGCGGAAGTCTCCTTTATATAAAATTCCAGAGCCTCCACGCGTCCTTCTTCCAGCTTGTAAAGGTTTTCCACATTGCTGTTGAGAGATTCATTCATGGAACGCGCGTATTTAATTATGACATCCGCGGTGATAAGCCTTGGGAAAATGGTGCTGTCAAGCTTTATATCGCCTAAAACGCTGTTGAAATTGACCCTGTCAATCTTTGTTACCACCTTGGCGTGGGAATACTTCCTTGCCACAAGTGACAGCAGTATATTCTCCTCATCAAGCCCCGTAAGCGCCGCAAAACCGTCCACCGATTCCAGCCCTTCCTGGAGCAGCAGCTTTTCGTCCGTACCGTCCCCGCAGATCACGGTCGCCTTGGGAAGCAGCTCGTGCAGATGCTCGCAGCGGGCCATATCCTGGTCCACAATCTTTGTGTCAATTCCCACGTCGAGCAGACGCGCTGCAAGATAGTAAGCCATCGTCCCGCCGCCCACAAGCATTGCCGTTTTGATTTTTCCGGTGCTTATTCCAATCTTTCGGAAGAAATCACTTGATTTTGAAGGAGTGGAGACAATCGCCACAACATCTCCTTCTCTGAATACAAAGTCTCCCCTTGGAATAATGACCTCCTCTCCCCGTCGGACGAGACACACCAAAACGTCGCATTTAAGCGTGGTTCTGATATGGACAAGCTCATAATTATTTAACAGGCAGTCGCCTGTGACGCGAAAGTGCAGAAGCTCTATGCGCCCCTTTGAAAAAGTATCTATCTTGACCGCCGTCGGGAACTGAAAGAGCCGCGCAATCTCCGAAGCGGCCGTCATCTCCGGATTTATTATCATGGCAAGTCCCAGTTCCTCCCTTAAGAAGGTCGTCTCCGAGTTGTAAATCGGGTTGCGCACACGCGCTATCGTCTTACAGTTGCCCGTCTTTCTCGCGATCACACAGCTCAGCAGGTTCTGCTCGTCTGATCCCGTTACCGCAATCAGAAGATCGGCACTCCTGATACCTGCCTCCATAAGAGTCTGGTGGCTAACGCCGTTTCCAACGATCCCCATGGCGTCAAGCTCGTCCGTTATGGATTTCACCTTATCCTCCCGCACGTCGATCACGACAATCCTGTGATTTTCACCGTTTAGCTGCTCCACAAGCGTAGAGCCCACCTTTCCGCATCCTACAATAATAATATTCATGCAGTCCAGCCTTTCTTCAAAGCATCCTCTTTATTTTCGCCTTAAGCCTCTGGAGCGCGTTGTCTGTGGCTTTTTCGTCACGTCCCAGCACCCTGGCGATCTCGGAATAACTCATTCCTGTCATGTAAAGATCCAATACCTGACGCTCAAAATCGCTGAGCTCGCGATCTATCTTTTCTTCAAGATAAGCCACTCGCTCCTTGTCCAGAAACAGTTCCTCCGGACTCTGCTCCGCCCTGTCGGCCAGAAGCTCCTTGAGCTCCACCCCATCCTGTCCGTCCTGGGACGCATCGGCGCCGTCCAGGGAAATATAAGTGTTTAAGGGCGCATGCTTCTGGCGTTTGGACGCCTGTACCGCCGTATACATCTGCCTGCTGATGCAAAGCTCCGCAAACGTGCGGAAGCTGGCGTCTCTCCCCGAATCGAAATCACGGACCGCCTTAAACAATCCGATCATTCCCTCCTGGATCAGGTCTTCATTGTCCGCCCCCAGGATAAACATGGATTTAGCCTTGCTGCGGACCAGATTTTTATACTTGTCACATATATAATCCATTATAGGCTCCTCGCCCCGCCTGAGCCTGTCTATCAGCTCACCGTCCGAACAAAGCCCGTATTCCTCATATCTCGCTGCCATAATTATGCCTTTTTACAGGCTCAGCTTTACGCCGATGCGGCTGTCCGCAGAGCCCTGCTTCCCGTTTTACAGGTTTAAGCGCTGGCGCAGTATCTCGTAAGAAAGGACCCCCGCCGCGACCGATGCGTTCAGGGAATCGATGCTGCCCCTCATCGGGATAGCTGCAGTCATATCGCATTTTTCCCTGACAAGCCTGGAAACACCCTCGCCCTCGCTGCCGATCACAAGGCCGACAGGCCCCTTCAAATCCAGCTCATACATAAGCGTGCCCTCCATATGAGCGCACACAAACCAAAGCCCGCGCTTCTTTAAATCCTCGATGGTTCTGGCAAGATTGGTGACCCTGGCAACCGGAGTGTAATTCAGGGCTCCGGCGGAGGTTTTTGCCACTGTGGCCGTCAGCCCGACCGCATGATTTTTCGGTATAATGACGCCATGCGCTCCCGCCAGATTTGCTGTCCTGATAATCGCCCCCAGATTGTGTGGATCCTCAATGTTATCCAGAAGGATCACAAACGGCGGCTCCCCCTTTTTTTCGGCTGCCGCCAGGATATCCTCCACCTCCGCGTAACCGTACGCCGCGGCCACGGCGATAACACCCTGATGCTTTCCCGTCTCGGACATCTGATCCAGACGTTCCCTTTTCACATATTTTATGATAGTGCCCTGTTTTGCGGCCTCACGCTTTATGGTGAGCACCGGCCCGTCCTGGCAGCCGTCCAGCACATAAAGCTTATCTATCGTCCTGCCCGCGCGGAACGCTTCTGTCACGGCGTTTCTTCCCTCTATGGTAAATTCTTCGTATGACATGTCCCTTCTCCCGTTCAAAGCGTTAGTCCTGCAAGACTGATGCCTTCTCTCACAAGCTCAAGCACTCTGTCCGTCCTGCCCTCCAGATAGAGATAACCCAAAACCGCCTCAAACCCCGTGGCCTTGAGATAATCCGCCGCATCGGCGTTTTTTGCCATAGTGTGGGGTCTGGAATTGCGCCCCCTGCGGTACACGGCCTGTTCCGCATCGGTAAGCCTGTCCTCAAGAGACTCCGCTATCCTTGCCTGTGCTTTGGCGTTTACATATGATGTGCTCATATTGTGGAGCCGGCCGGCAGGACGGTTTCCCTTCTCAACCACCGCGGTGCGCACAATAAGCTCATAGACCGCGTCTCCGATATACGCCAGAGTCAGCGGGGAAAACGTCCGTATGTCCTGTCTGTTTCCCTTAAATTCACTCAGAATCAGTCCGGCGATATCGGCAGGCGGGCAGTCCGCCGTCCGCCCTGTCCCGCTCATGTTCAGACTTTCGTCCATTTCACACCCTCTCGCGTATCTTCCAGAATGATACCCTTATTCTGCAGTATACTGCGGATTTCATCCGCCCTGGCAAAATTCTTTGCAGCCCTCGCTTCCTGTCTTTCCTTAATCAGCTTTTCAATATCTTCATCGAGGATTTCATCTTCTCTTTCCACGATCAAGCCGCAGATATCGCAAAGCGTTACAATTTCTTCCTTCAACGCTTTTAAAAAGGCCGCGCTGCTTACGCCTGACGCTTTTGTGTTTGCAAACCTCACAAGTTCAAAAATCGCCGTTATCGCATCGGCGGTGTTGAAATCGTCGTCCATTGCCGCTTCAAACTCCGCGACAAATTTCTTTGCCTCATCAAGCGCCGCCTTTTCTTCCTCTGACAGCCCGCCCTGCGCCTTCTCCGCGAGGAAATTCAGGTTCTTCACACAGGTCACTATTCTGTCGTAGCCGTTTGCAGCCGATTCCATCAGAGACGCGCTGAAGTTGAGCGGACTTCTGTAATGCGCAGACAGCATGAAGAATCTGAGCACCTGTAAATCGTATTTTTCACTGATTTCCCTCACCGTAAAGAAATTTCCCGCCGATTTGGACATCTTTTTATTGTCTATGTTCAAAAAGGCATTGTGCATCCAATACCTGGCAAAAGTTTTTCCGTTCGCAGCTTCCGACTGCGCTATCTCATTTTCATGATGCGGGAAAATCAGATCCTCGCCGCCCGCGTGAATGTCAATTTCATCTCCGAGATAACGCTTGCTCATAACAGAACATTCAATATGCCATCCGGGACGCCCTTCGCACCACGGGGATTCCCAGTAGGGCTCCCCTTCCTTTTTGGGTTTCCAGAGGACGAAATCAAGCGGATCCTCCTTCTGATCCTCTCCGGAAATAAGCAGACTGCGCATGCCGCCCTGAAGATCATCCAGATTTTTATGCGAAAGCTTTCCGTATTCCTTAAAGCTTCTTGTCCTGAAATAAACCGTACCGTCCTTCGCCACATATGCATGGCCTTTTTCGATAAGCGTGGAAATCATCTCCAGCATGCCGTCGATCTCATTAGTTGCCCTGGGATGGACCGTGGCTTCCTTTACATTCATTCCCTTCATATCTTTTTTACATTCCCCGATATAACGCTCGGAAATAACCTCAGGCTCCACGCCCTCCTCATTGGCTTTCTTAATAATCTTATCGTCCACGTCCGTAAAATTTGAGACATAGTTGACGTCATAACCCTTATATTCCATATAACGCCTTACCGTATCAAAAACGATCATCGGCCTTGCATTTCCGATATGAATAAAGTTATAAACCGTCGGGCCGCAGACATACATACCGACCTTTCCCGGAACAAGCGGTACAAATTCCTCTTTTCTTCCTGTTAAAGTGTTATAAATCTTCATTGCTTATCTCGCCTTCCTTTTGCATTTGCCGTCTCTGCCGGCCGGCTTCTTCCAGTTCATTTTTGATCCTGCTTATCTCCAGAGCCATATCGGACAGCCTGCCTGACAGTTCTTCGTTTTCCCTGCGAAGCGCCGCCAAATCCTCCCTCACAGGATCAGGCAGATGAACATGATCCATTTCCTCCTGCGGCAGCGACACATTCCCCCGCTTTACCACACGCCCCGGCACGCCGACCACCGTGGAGCCCGGCGGCACCTCGCTCAGCACCACGCTTCCCGCCCCGATCTTTGAATTTTCACCGATGGTAAATGAGCCCAGCACCTTTGCTCCCGCGCTTATCATAACATTGTCGCCGACCGTCGGGTGACGCTTTCCGTGCTCCTTGCCCGTACCGCCCAGTGTAACGCCCTGATACAGAGTAACGTTGTCACCGACTATGGCCGTCTCACCTATTATCACTCCGTTTCCGTGGTCAATGAAAAGTCCCTTACCTATCCTCGCTCCCGGATGGATCTCAATGCCGGTCTTTCGCACCGCCCGCTGTGAAACCCACCTTGCCCAGAAATAATGCCCTCTTACGTACAGCCAATGCGCCACACGATAGTGCAGCATGGCCTTAAAGCTCGGGTACAGAAATACCTCCATGGAGGAATGAATTGCAGGATCCCTTTCACGTATTATTTTAATTTCTTCACGAACACTCTTTATAAGTCCCATTTTTCCTCAAATTATTTCCCCTGAAAGCCGATTGGCGCAAGCCCTGAAAGCCATGCGGCAGAATACGAAAAGCCGCGGTAAACACCGTCCTGTAAAAAGACGGTCTCCCGCGGTTTTACTCTGCTTAAAGGCCTGCGGCGTCCGCTTCATCTACTAAACAGAATATGCAATAACGTGGAATTTGTCAACTGTTAGTTTTGATGAGGGGAATACTCGGATTCATTAATGCATACTGCGCTGCGGAAACGTTCCAGATCCTGCTGCGTTGTGATTTTAAAATTATTCTCATCCCCGGGGATCATCACAATATCCATTCCCGCCAGCACCGCAGGCTCCGTCGAACCGTTGATTGCCGCCAGACGCTCAGGCGAAAGCGACGTATTCGCATAATAGTATTTTTTTAAGAGGAACAGCTCCGGCGCCTGCCCCGCAAAAATCCTGCTCCGCTCCAACAGCTTTGACACCGTCTTCCCGTCTCCGCTTAGATAGACTGTATCTTTCATGGGAAGCACAGGCATAACACCGTCATGTCCCGAAAGAGCTTCATAACAGTCCGACAACTGTTTTTGCGAAA
>CANQSE010000111.1 GCA_947626405.1 uncultured Acetatifactor sp.
CATGCACCTGGAGTACGGTCTTGGAAACGACGATGATATCGATCACCTCGGCAACAGAAGGATCCGCGCCGTGGGCGAGCTGCTCCAGAACCAGTACCGCATCGGACTTTCAAGGATGGAGAGAGTGGTGAGGGAGCGTATGACGACGCATGACGCTGAGGATATCTCTCCTCAGTCCCTTATCAACATAAAACCCGTGACGGCGGCGGTAAAGGAGTTTTTCGGATCTTCGCAGCTGTCGCAGTTTATGGATCAGAATAACCCTCTTGGCGAGCTTACACACAAGAGACGTCTGTCTGCGCTGGGCCCCGGCGGTCTGTCCAGGGATCGCGCCGGATTTGAGGTCCGTGACGTGCATTACTCGCACTATGGCAGAATGTGTCCCATTGAGACTCCTGAAGGTCCCAACATCGGACTTATCAACTCACTGGCGAGTTATGCGCGTATAAACGAATACGGATTTGTGGAGGCCCCGTACAGAAAGATTGACAAGACAAACCCCGACAACCCCGTAGTAACCGACGAGGTGGTCTATATGACCGCCGACGAGGAGGATAATTATCATGTAGCCCAGGCAAGTGAAGCGCTGGACGCGGAAGGACATTTTGTCCGTACCACGGTGTCGGGCCGCTACAGGGAAGAAACGTCGGAATATCCGAGGTCAATGTTTGACTATATGGATGTGTCCCCGAGAATGGTGTTTTCAGTGGCAACAGCACTGATTCCTTTCCTGCAGAACGACGATGCAAACAGAGCACTGATGGGATCAAACATGCAGCGTCAGGCTGTGCCGCTTCTGACGACGGAAGCTCCTGTGGTAGGTACGGGAATGGAGCCCAAGGCTGCAGTTGACTCAGGCGTGTGCGTGGTGGCAAAAAAATCAGGAACCGTGGATTATGTTTCATCGGAATTGATTCGGATGACATGTGACGACGGTGAAAAGGCTGAGTACCATCTGACGAAATTCTCACGGAGCAATCAGTCGAACTGCTATAATCAGAAGCCGATCGTATCAAGAGGAGATCACGTGGAGGCCGGACAGGTGATTGCAGACGGTCCTTCCACCTCAATGGGTGAGCTTGCACTTGGCAAAAACCCGCTGATCGGATTTATGACCTGGGAGGGTTATAACTATGAGGATGCCGTCCTGCTCAGCGAGAGACTTGTGCAGGAGGATGTGTATACTTCCGTCCACATCGAGGAGTACGAGGCGGAGGCGAGAGATACAAAGCTTGGCCCCGAGGAGATAACAAGAGACGTGCCCGGAGTCGGCGACGATGCGCTGAAGGATCTTGACGACAGGGGAATAATCCGCATAGGCGCTGAGGTCCGTGCCGGAGATATACTTGTGGGCAAGGTTACTCCCAAGGGAGAGACGGAGCTGACGGCTGAGGAGAGACTTTTGAGGGCGATATTCGGCGAGAAGGCAAGAGAGGTGAGAGATACTTCCCTTAAGGTTCCCCACGGTGAGTACGGTATTGTAGTGGACGCAAAGGTGTTTACCAGAGAGAACAGCGACGAGCTTTCTCCCGGGGTGAATCAGGCGGTTCGTATTTATATTGCACAGAAAAGAAAAATTTCCGTGGGTGACAAGATGGCAGGACGCCACGGAAACAAGGGCGTGGTTTCCAGAGTGCTTCCCGTTGAGGATATGCCTTATCTGCCAAACGGACGGCCTCTGGATATAGTGCTTAATCCTCTGGGTGTGCCTTCCCGTATGAACATTGGACAGGTACTTGAGATTCATCTCTCACTGGCGGCAAAGGCGCTTGGCTTTAATGTTGCAACTCCTGTGTTTGACGGCGCGAACGAGCGTGACATCATGGATACGCTGGATCTTGCCAACGATTATGTGAACCTGGAATGGGAGGAGTTTGAGGCTAAGCACAAGGATGAACTTCTGCCGGAAGTGCTGCAGTATCTTTCCGACAACAGGGCCCACAGAGAACTCTGGAAGGGCGTGCCTATTTCAAGGGACGGAAAGGTGCGTCTGCGCGACGGCCGTACCGGAGAGTATTTTGACAGTAAAGTCACTATCGGACACATGCACTATCTGAAGCTGCATCACCTTGTGGACGACAAGATTCATGCCCGCTCCACAGGACCGTACTCTCTTGTAACGCAGCAGCCTCTGGGCGGTAAGGCCCAGTTCGGCGGACAGCGTTTCGGTGAGATGGAGGTGTGGGCGCTGGAGGCATATGGCGCGTCATATACGCTGCAGGAGATCCTGACTGTGAAGTCGGACGATGTGGTTGGCCGTGTGAAGACGTACGAGGCGATTATAAAGGGAGACAATATCCCTGAATCAGGGATTCCCGAATCCTTCAAGGTTCTGCTCAAGGAACTGCAGGCGCTTGGACTTGACGTGCGCGTGCTGCGGGACGACAATACCGAGGTGGAAATCATGGAATCCATCGATTACGGCGATACGGATTACCGATATGAGATGGAGGGCGACCGGAAGTATGACGACGAATACGATAACGGTTCCCTGGGACAAATGGGATATCAGGCTCAGGAGTTTGACGACGACAGCGGCGAGCTGGTGAGCGCTGACGATGAAGATTTCGACGAGACTTATGAAGCGGACGACTTTGAAGACGGAGAGTTTTAATCGATAGAAGGGAGTGTCATTCATGCCAGAAACAAGAAATGATCCAACCTACCAGCCTATGACATTTGATGCCATTAAGATTGGTTTGGCTTCACCTGAAAAGATTCGGGAGTGGTCCCACGGTGAGGTTTTAAAGCCTGAGACCATCAATTACAGAACCTTAAAGCCTGAGAGAGACGGCCTTTTCTGCGAGAGAATCTTCGGGCCCAGCAAAGACTGGGAATGTCATTGCGGAAAATATAAAAAGATACGTTATAAGGGAGTGGTCTGCGACCGCTGCGGCGTTGAGGTGACAAAGGCCAGCGTCCGCAGGGAGCGTATGGGCCATATTGAACTGGCGGCGCCGGTGTCCCACATATGGTATTTTAAGGGGATTCCAAGCAGAATGGGACTGGTTCTGGATCTGTCGCCAAGAGTGCTGGAGAAGGTGCTGTATTTTGCTTCCTATATTGTGCTGGATCCTGCGGATTCGGGACTGGAATATAAGCAGATCCTCTCTGAGAGGGAATATCAGGACGCCCGCGAGGCGTATGGGACCAAGTTCCGTGTAGGAATGGGCGCGGAGGCCATTAAGGAGCTGCTTCAGGCTATTGATCTGGATGTTGAAACCGAGGAACTTAAGACGGAGCTGAGAGAGTCCTCAGGTCAGAAAAGAGCCCGTATCATCAAGAGACTTGAAGTAGTGGAGGCTTTCAGAGAGTCCGGAAATAAGCCCGAGTGGATGGTAATGGACGTAATTCCCGTTATCCCGCCCGACATACGTCCTATGGTTCAGCTTGACGGCGGACGTTTCGCCACCTCCGACCTGAACGATTTGTACAGAAGAATCATAAACAGAAACAATCGTCTCAAAAGGCTGCTTGAGCTTGGTGCGCCCGATATCATCGTCCGCAACGAGAAAAGGATGCTTCAGGAGGCCGTGGATGCGCTTATAGATAACGGGCGCAGGGGTCGGCCCGTGACAGGTCCCGGCAACAGGGCGTTAAAATCCCTGTCCGATATGCTCAAGGGAAAATCCGGACGCTTCCGCCAGAACCTTTTGGGTAAGCGTGTGGACTATTCCGGCCGTTCGGTTATCGTTGTGGGCCCTGAACTAAAAATATATCAGTGCGGTCTTCCGAAGGAGATGGCAATCGAGCTTTTCAAACCCTTTGTCATGAAAGAGCTGGTTTCCAAAGGGATAAGCCAGAATATTAAAAATGCAAAGAAACTGGTTGACAGGATGGATAACCAGGTCTGGGATGTATTGGAGGAGGTTATAAAGGAGCATCCTGTGATGCTGAACCGCGCCCCGACACTGCACAGACTTGGTATACAGGCATTTGAGCCCATTTTGGTCGAGGGCAAGGCGATCAAGCTGCATCCTCTGGTATGTACCGCGTTTAACGCCGACTTCGACGGCGACCAGATGGCTGTGCATCTTCCCCTGTCAGTGGAGGCTCAGGCGGAGTGCCGCTTCCTGCTTTTGTCTCCAAACAACCTCTTAAAGCCTTCGGACGGCGGTCCTGTGGCAGTACCGTCACAGGATATGGTGCTGGGTATTTACTACCTTACACAGGAGAGGGCCGGCGCTCTGGGTGAGGGAAAATATTTCAAGAATGTGAACGAAGCCATTCTGGCGTATGAAAATAAGGCATGTACGCTTCATTCGAGGATCAAGGTGCGCGTCACAAAGAAGGATGCTGACGGAAACGAAATAAGCGGCATTGTCGAGTCTACGCTCGGACGCTTCATCTTTAACGAGATTCTGCCGCAGGATCTTGGATTTGTTGACCGGAGCAAGCCTGAAAACCTGCTTCTGCCTGAAGTGGATTTCCATGTGGGCAAAAAGCAGTTAAAGCAGATCCTTGAGAAGGTTATCAACACTCACGGGGCTTCAAAGACGGCGGAGGTGCTTGACGATGTTAAGTCTATCGGCTACAAGTATTCCACCAGAGCGGCAATGACAGTTTCCATATCCGACATGACCGTGCCCGAGAAGAAGCCCGAGCTGCTTGCTGCCGCTCAGGCGACTGTCGATAAGATCTCAACCAACTTCCGCCGCGGACTGATTACGGAGGAAGAAAGATACCGTGCGGTAATAGAGACATGGAACCAGACCGATAAGGAGCTGACAGAGGTGCTGCTAAACGGGCTGGATGCTTACAACAATATCTTTATGATGGCGGATTCCGGAGCGCGTGGATCCAATCAGCAGATTAAGCAGCTTGCAGGCATGCGCGGACTGATGTCCGATACTACGGGACGTACCATCGAGCTGCCCATCAAGTCCAATTTCCGTGAGGGTCTGGACGTTCTGGAGTATTTCATGTCGGCGCACGGTGCCCGCAAGGGTCTGTCCGACACGGCGCTGCGTACGGCGGACTCCGGATACCTGACAAGGCGTATGGTGGACGTATCACAGGAGCTGATTATACGCGAGGTAGACTGCAGCGAGGGCAGAGATGAGATCCCCGGCATGGATGTGAAGGCATTCATGGACGGCAGAGAGACGATAGAGAGCCTGAAAGACCGTATTACCGGAAGGTATTCCTGCGAGGATATATATGACAGGGACGGCAATATGATCGTGAAACACAATCATATGATCACTCCCAGCCGCGCCGCAAAGATTCTGAGTGTCGGCGTGAACGATAAGGGAGAGCCGGTGGAAAAGGTGAAAATCCGTACGATTCTTACCTGCCGTTCGCATATTGGTATCTGCGCAAAATGCTACGGTGCCAACATGGCCACAGGTGAGGCGGTTCAGGTGGGAGAAGCCGTGGGAATTATCGCCGCACAGTCAATCGGTGAGCCTGGTACACAGCTTACGATGAGAACGTTCCATACAGGAGGCGTGGCCGGAGATGACATCACCCTTGGTCTTCCCCGTGTAGAAGAATTGTTTGAGGCAAGAAAACCCAAGGGACTTGCCATTATTGCAGAGTTTGGCGGCAAGGTGGAAATTCGTGACACCAAGAAAAAGCGCGAGGTCATCGTCACCAATGACGAGACAGGCGAGTCAAAGGCGTATCTTATCCCTTATGGCTCCCGCATAAAGGTGACGGATGAGCAGGTACTTGAAGCCGGAGACGAGCTGACAGAGGGAAGCGTAAATCCTCACGATCTGTTAAAGATCAAGGGCATACGCGCCGTTCAGGACTATATGCTGCGGGAGGTTCAGAGAGTGTACCGTCTGCAGGGCGTTGACATTGCGGATAAGCATATTGAGGTGATCGTGCGCCAGATGCTTAAGAAGGTCCGCATAGAAAACAGCGGAGATACTGATTTCCTGCCGGGCACTCTTGTTGATGTACTGGATTATGAGGACATGAATGAGGCGCTTGTCGCTGAGGGCAAGGAGCCGGCCGACGGAAAGCAGGTCCTGCTCGGAATCACCAAGGCGGCTCTTGCGACAGGATCCTTCCTGTCCGCGGCATCCTTCCAGGAGACCACAAAGGTGCTGACGGAAGCCGCGATCAAGGGTAAGGTTGACAATCTGATCGGCCTTAAGGAGAATGTCATAATAGGAAAGCTGATTCCTGCGGGAACCGGCATGAAGCGCTACCGCAACACGAAACTCAGCACCGACGAGCCTGAGACGATTTCCTTTGACGAATACGGCGACGAGGAAATCGACGAGTTTGACGATACGGGCAAAGAGGAGACGCAGGATGGCGAAACGGTTTCAATGGAGGCAGTTGAGCTTGTCGGCGCCACCGAGGAATAGACGACAGACATAAAAGGCGATCACAGGATCCCGTCGGCGATAAACCGGCGGGATTTTGTTGACACCGCATATTTTATCCTCTAATATAATATTAAATGAAAAAGCAGTATGCAGCGTCTCTATGGCGGTGCGGGAAGGATGGGGGAAATGAAAATTCTGGTGACCGGTGTAAAAGGGCAGCTGGGATATGATGTGGTAAAGGAGCTTGAGAGCCGCGGCATGGAGACTGTGGGCGTGGATATTGACGAGATGGATATCACGGACGCAGCCTGTGTGGAC
>CANQSE010000112.1 GCA_947626405.1 uncultured Acetatifactor sp.
AGGAAGCGGATTTTACGATGAAAGCTTTGAACTTGCAATCACGGCTCGGTCCGGTGCCGAAATCTACTACACTCTTGACGGAAGCGCCCCCGATGTCTCGTCTTTGCATTATGAGGAGCCAATTCCCATAAAGGCCGGCGGAGGCTTGGACACGCCGGTGACTTATGTGCCTAATTCCACGAAAAACTGGGCGTACGGAGAGGGAGAGAGCCACGAAAACGTTGCAACGGTACTCCGCGCGGTTGCGGTGGACGGGGACGGTCAGTGCAGCGAAATCGTGACAGCCACTTATTTTGTCGGAAAGACGGGCTATGAAGACAAGACGGTTATTTCCATTGTGGCGGACCCCGAGGAGCTTTTTGGCGGAAACGGCATCTATGTGACGGGAGAGGAATACGACGATTGGTACACGGGAGACAGGGAGGGACCTGAGCCCGTGCCGAATTTTTTAAAGCACGGCAGAGAGTGGGAGCGGGAAGCCGTGATAGAGATTTTCCGTAACACCAGCAGCTTTTTGCAGCAGCCTGTGGGGATAAGGATACAGGGCGCGTCGGCCAGAGACGTGCCAAATAAGAGATTTTCCGTCTATGCCAGAAAGGAGTACGGCGGCAGCAGTTGGTTTAATACTTCGCTGTTTTCGGGCGGACGCACACATGCCTTTGTGCTCCGCTCAGGCTTTATGAACGGATATATCCAGCATCTTGTACAGGACAGGGATGTGGCGTCGGCGGAAAACGGGGAGGTCATTGTCTATTTAAACGGGGCTATATGGTATATAACCATCGCCCAGGAAAAATATACGGAAAAATATTTCCAGGAGCATTACGGAGTGGACGACGACAATGTCATTCTGTTAAAGGAGGGCGTTGTGGAATCAGGAGACGCCGCGGATCAGGCTCTTTATCAGGCCGTATATGACTGTCTTGAGTCTGTTGACATGTCGCTGGACGAATCTTATGACGTCGTGAACGAGCTGATGGACATACAAAGCTATATAGATTTTACCTGTGTAAACGTCTATTTCGGCAATATGGATTACAGCGAGTATAAAAATTTTGCCTGCTGGCGGGCGAGAGAGCCGCAGACAGGTGAGTACGGAGACGGACGGTGGAGATGGGCGCTGTACGATCTCGATCTGGAAAATCTGATTTATGGTGTGACGATGGAAAATGTCAACACCTTTTCAACGGATACGTACTATGCAGGGAGCGCTCTCAACACGCGTCCGATGTATGCTGCCCTTAAAAAGAACGCCGTATTCTGCAGGCAGTTTGTCATAAGCTTTCTTGATATGGTGAACACGGATTTTACTGTCGAACACGCAAAAGAAGCCTGGGAGGACTGGGAGATCACTCCTGCCTGGTGGGGAATGAGCGACGAGTGGCCGGAGACCTTTTTCCCCGCGAGAACGGAGGCTGTGCTGGGATTTCTGGCGGAAGAATTTGGGCTTACGGGAAAGTGCGAGACGGTGACAGTTTCCGTGAGCGGGCAGGACGACGGCTATGTTCACGTTAATACCGTTACGCCAGAGCTTAAGGACGGCAGCTTCAGCGGGATTTATTTTACGGATTATCCCATAACGGTAACGGCGGTTGCAAATGGCGGACACAGATTCGTCGGATGGCGCAGGGACGGAGATGACGGGATTTTTTCGGATCGGGAGACTGTTACGGTTGAGATTCCGGATGGAGGGCTATGCCTGACTGCGGTTTTTGAGTGACGTAAAATCGTGACAAGGCGGCAAAGCGGTGATATGAAAGAGGAAAAAAGCAAAATTCCCTGGAGACATGAGATAAAATACGTGTGTACCGATCGGCAGATCGCCGTCATAAAAAACAGGGTGAGCGCAGTCTGCGAGCCCGACCGCCACGCCGGAGAGGACGGCTCTTACAGGGTCCGAAGCGTGTATTTTGACGATTACAATGACACGGCTTACCATGAAAACGAGTCGGGAACTGATCCGAGACACAAATACAGGATCCGGCTTTACAACGGCGATGCGGATTTTCTTACGCTTGAGCGTAAATCAAAGGAAAACGGCATGACATATAAGGAGAGCGTCCCAATCGAAAGGGAGCGCTGCGCGGAGATTCTGGAGGGAGGATGGATGTGCGGTGATCTGTCAAAGCTGCCGGATCTGCTCCGGCGGTTTTATCTTGAATACCGGACAAAACTCCTCAGACCCAGGGTCGTTGTAGAGTATGAGCGGATTCCCTTTGTCTTTTCCGTCGGAAATGTGAGGATCACATTCGACAGAGACATATCCGCGTCGGTGAACACGGACGGCTTTCTTGACAGAGAGCTGTCGTCAAGGCCGCTTATGCCTGCGGGACGGAACATGATGGAGGTCAAATACGACGCGCTGATACCGGATTTTATTTATAATGCGGTTTCGGGCGAAAAGCTTCGGCAGACCGCTTTTTCAAAGTATTACCTCTCAAGGAGGATATGCGGGGGAAGAAGCTGAAATATAAAGGGATGCGTAGATGCGCTGCGAGGATGCGCTGAGTGAACGGAACAGCGGGGATGGGGCTGCGCAGATGGAGCTGCGTGAACGGAACAGTGGGAATGGCGCTGCGTAGACGGAGCTGAGTGAACGGCGCAGCGGGAATGTGGCAGTGCAGATGGCGCTGAGTGAACGGAACAGCAGGAGCGGCGAAAGAGAGGAAATATGAGTTTTCAGGATATTTTAAAGGAATCGTTTATAAAGGGATATATGGACGTAAACGTCTCGTCTAAAAATATCACGCTTATCCTTGTGATAACGGGTATATACGGGATCTATCTGTTTGCGGTATACAGGTTTATGACGAGAAAAAGCGTCTGCTCCAAAAGCTTTAACGTGTCGCTTGTGGCAATGGCAATAATCACGGCCGCCATTATCATAGCGATACAAAACAGCGTTGTGATCTCTCTGGGTATGGTCGGCGCGTTGTCAATTGTGAGGTTCCGTACCGCGGTCAAGGATCCGCTGGATCTGATGTTTCTGTTCTGGTCGATCGGCGTGGGAATAATGTGCGGCGCGGGGCAGTTTGTGCTGGCGGGCATAATGACTGTCGGCCTGACGGTGTTAATGCTGATTCTTGAATGTATTCCTGTGATCCGTGCGCCAATGGTCCTGGTGATAAATATGGAACGGGATGTTCCGGAGGACGATATCAGGGAAATTTTAAAGCAAAGCTGCAGGCATTATAAAATAAAGGCCAGAAGCGTTAAAAACAGCGCGAAGGAATATGTGATTGAACTGAGGACATCAAGGGAAAGCTTACTTCTGGACGAGCTCTCAAAACGGGAGGGAATCAGGAGCTTTTCGCTGCTCGATCACAACGGAGAAGTCACATATTAAGCTGCATATCAATGCAGACGCGGTGCGCCGCTGGGCGCTTCGCAAATAAACGGGCGCTTTTAAGGCGCAGGAACGGAGGGTTTTATGAAGGATGTTTTATCGGCAATGGAACAGAGATTTTCAACCCGTGGTTACACAGGTGAGAAGCTTACAAAGGAGGAGACGGACTGTCTGATACGCGCCGGACTTCAGGCTCCTACGGCCGCCAACCGTCAGGAGGTTCATATTACCGTGGTTGAGGGAGATAATCCGATTTTAAAGGAGATTGAGGATCAGAAAAATCTGGAGAGGGCAGTCCAGAATCCGCCGCACAATTTCTATTATGAAGCGCCGGTGGTGTTTTTACTGAGCGCGGACAAGTCTTTTTCATGGGGGAGGCTTGACGCGGGGATTGCGGTGCAGAATATGGCTCTGGCTGCGGAAGGACTCGGCCTGGGGAGCCTTATTATCGGATGTATACGGGATGCCATGACCGGAGAGAAGAAGGACTATTTCTCAAAGGCTCTGAAGCTTCCCGAAGGATATGAGTTTGAGATTGCAATTGCCGTGGGACACAAGGCGGCGCAGAAGGATCCTCACGTATACAGCGTGGAGGACAACGTGACATTTCTGTGATAAAATTTTCGCACGATGCCTGACATTTAGTGATAGTTCATCCCGCGCCCATTTGCAAAGCCGCGCTGGAGCGCTTCCCGGCGTTTCACGCCTGTCTTTGCTCATAAATGGGCGCTCCCTCAGTCTGCAGTTTCCCGGGAAAATTCGTGCAGGCACGATTTTCCAGAGAGACTGCAGACTGGCTGAACTGTTATGATGAACTGTTACGATCAGGGTATTCTTAGATTGCGCAATGTCCCGCGATATGGTAAAATTATTTGAAAAATGTAACGGAAAGGCATGAAATGACAATGGATAAGGCGGAAAAAATTATACTGACAGGGGATCGTCCCACAGGGCGGCTCCATGTGGGACATTATGTCGGCTCGCTCAGGCGGCGCGTGGAATTGCAGGATTCAGGGGAATATAAAAAGACATACATTATGATAGCAGACGCCCAGGCTTTGACGGATAATATTGAGAATCCGGAAAAGGTCAGGCAGAACATTATAGAGGTGGCGCTTGATTATATCTCGAGCGGTCTTGACCCCGAGAAGTCCACGCTCTTTATACAATCACAGATTCCGGAGCTTTGTGAGCTTACATTTTATTACATGGATCTGGTGACTGTGGCAAGACTGCAGCGAAACCCCACGGTGAAGAATGAAATACAGATGAGAAATTTTGAGGCGAGCATTCCTGTGGGATTTTTTACGTACCCGATCAGCCAGGCGTCGGATATAACGGCTTTTAAGGCGACAACCGTGCCGGTGGGCGAGGATCAGCTTCCGATGCTCGAACAGGCCAGGGAGATTGTGCATAAATTTAACACGGTTTATGCCCCGGTGCTGGTGGAACCGTCGGCGCTTCTGCCGGACAACGATGCCTGCAGACGGCTTCCGGGAACGGACGGAAAGGCAAAGATGCGCAAATCACTTGGAAACTGCATCTATCTGGCTGACAGTCCGGACGAAGTGAAAAACAAGATTATGAGCATGTTTACCGATCCTCTGCACCTGCAGGTAAGCGATCCGGGACACCTTGAGGGAAATACGGTGTTTACGTATCTTGACGCTTTTTGCAGAAAGGAGCATTTTGAGCGTTATCTGCCCGACTATTCCGATCTGGATGAACTCAAGGCCCATTATCAAAGGGGAGGTCTGGGAGACGTAAAGGTGAAGAAGTTCCTGAATAATATAATGCAGGAGACGCTCGAGCCTATCAGGGCACGCAGAAAGGAGCTTGAGAAGGATATTCCCTCGGTGTACGAGGTGCTCAGAAAAGGCAGCGAAGCGGCCAGAGAGGTAGCGGCGCAGACGCTGTCAGAGGTAAAGAGCGCCATGAAGATTAATTATTTTGAAGACGCCGAGCTTATCCGTATGCAGAGCGAAAAATATGATCCCGGCAAAATACGGTAGGCGTCGTTTAAACAGAGGTGGAAAATGCAGGAAGACCAAGGAAACGAGACACAGCTTGATGAACTCGAATATGTAGATCTGGAAGATACCTGGACAGACGAATCGCTGCAAAGGGTATACAGAAACAGAGCCGGAGAAAGAGCAGGAGACGGAGACAGAGCAAGAGACAGGGCAAGAGACAGAGCAAGAGACAGAGCCGGAGACAGAGCGGGGGACTGGGACAGCTTAGGGGATTATGATGAGGAACCTGTGCGGCCGTTTAAGACTGTGCTTGTCTTTGCAGCTCTGACAGTGCTTGCGGCGCTGATCTGCGCTGTCCTGTGGAACGTTTTCCACGGCGGAAGTGATGATTCATTAATGGTTTTTGTTGCAAACGCATCTTATGGGTGGTATACTGGGTCAGGTTATATGGTGCCCTGAACACGATAAATAAAGCCATATTATGAAATAAAGCGGGATTTCCTGGTCGGCGGGGCGCTCGAAGTGTTATCGCAGAGACAAAGGAATGTATGGAGCCATGATTAAACAGAAAAATGACAAACAGAAACAAGGTTCATCTGTTTTTGTTAAAAGGCGCAGGATAATGATTGCAGGTGCCGCGGTTGTTGCGGCGCTTGTACTGTTATCCGCTTTTTTCTTGTATGAGAACAGTTTGGTCTATCGTGATTGTTATGTAGAAGCGGGAGTGGCGGTTACCGTTGCGGATTTTGTGAAAAATCCCGAAAAGCCGGCGTATTTTGCCGAAGGCAGTGATGCGGTGGATGTGTCTGTTCCCGGTGAATATCATGTGAAGATACGGACGGGGTATTTCTCGCACGACAGCACCCTTCACATAACTGACACCATTGCCCCCGAGGGAGAAGGGGTGAAGGTAAATCTGGAAATGGGGCAGGAATGTGCTGCAGATGAATTTGTGACGGCGATCAGGGATGCCACCAGGGTAACTGTATCGTATGCAAAAACGCCTGATTTTAATTTGCCCGGACATCAGGAGGTAGAGGTACTTTTAACGGATCTGGGCGGCAATACGACCACTGTGCCGGCAGAACTTTTTGTCTCGCAGGTGCAGACGGAGCTAACCCTGGAGGCAGGCAGCAGACCGCCCGTATTGTCGGATTTTGTGATAGAGGGCGAGGCTGCCGTATTGCTGACGGATGTAGACAAGTTTGATTATACGGTTCCGGCGGATCATAAAGTGGAGCTGAGCGTAGACGGCAATAATTATGAGGCGGTGCTTCACAT
>CANQSE010000113.1 GCA_947626405.1 uncultured Acetatifactor sp.
TGGGGTTTACATGGCTCCGCCCGTTACCGGACGGACGGTAGTCTCTTAAGCTGCCTTTCCACCCTTACCACAAGCTCCGCCTATGCGGCGGGACTTACCTTTTCCTTGGGAAAAGTGGCGGTATATTTCTGTTGCACTGGCCTTGGAGTCGCCTCCACCGGACGTTATCCGGCATCCTGCCCTGTGAAGCCCGGACTTTCCTCACCCGCAGGCATACAGCCTGCGGCCGCGATCACCTGTTTTACTTACATGAGAATAATTATATCGTTCCCTTTTAAAAAAAGCAAGGACTCCGTGTTTTTTTGTGATTTCTCTTTCACACCTGCATATTTACCAGGTTTTTGGCCGTTTTAAATAAATAGTCTGATACTCTCTGTTCATTGTTTCGATATCGCGCTTCGTAATTTTTTCAGGAAAAAAACGGTTTTTATGGCAAAGGCGCAGTAAATTCAGATTTCAAAGTAATAATCCTCGTCGTCAGATACTATGTGGATTAAGTCTATATCACTGCCAACATTTCCGGTATATGTATCATCTGAAAGAGAACCGACTAATATCACTGATTTGACAAAATCAAGAGCTTTGACTTCATCAATGTAAAGAGCGAGTATTTCTTTCGCGCGTCCCTTGCTTCTATTCATTAAATTTCTCCTCTCCGGGTTCTTCGTTTTAACCATTTAAATACTAACGAATAATCATTCTCTTATCCTGCCAACACTCAATTATAAAAATACCTTACTCGAATGTTCTAACTGTTCTCGTCGAGATAAAGCTGCACCCGTCTGTCAAGCTTTTCGGCCGTCTCGCGATCCGTCATATCTCCCGAAAAATACCCCTCAAGCTCCTCCAGTACAATCGTCTCTATCTGCCGGGCGGGGGATATCCACGGTTCTGCGTTTAACATCATCTGCAAAAACATGTTTCCCTGCTCCTGCGTCAGTTTTTCATCCTTTACAAAGCCTGCGAGCTGCTCCTTAAGAATGTCCGTGCGTACGCAAAACGGCGTTGTGCCGTCAAGGGACTGCCCCACCGCACCCTGTTTTGCGAAAGACATCTCGTACCGGCTCATCTTTGTCTGGGCTTCCTTTGAGAGCAGATATTCAAGAAATTCCAGGCATCCCTGCGTATTATCCGAAAGGCTGTTCACGGAAATATAATCGGCGGCGACATAGACTCCGCTTCCTTCCGTTGACGGCAGACCGACGAACGACGCGTCATCCTGAAGCATATTATAATTCCGCATAACGCTGTCTAAGTCACTGCTTGCAAAACCTGCGCCGTATACGGCGGCCCTGCCATTTTTGAGCAGCTCGAGGCACTCGGAGAGACCCTCGTACTCATTCAGGCTTTTTAAGTCCCGATATTTTTTTGCAAATTCCATTAATTTCAAAAACGGTTCCTCAGTCAGGTGACTCTCTCCATTTTCCCAGTCAATATACGCCTTATTGCTTCCGTCAAAAAGGCCAAACCAGAAAATAATCCCGCTGCCGTCAAGACCTCCCTGCAGAATTTCCGCCCCCGAGTTCTCCACAGCTTTCATCATTTCATCTACGCTCCAGCCGCTTTCCAGGCCAGCCGTTTTACTGCTGCATATCAACACGTTCAGAGACAGACGGTAAGGCACGCCAAAGACCTCCCCGTCGTATTTTACATAATCCCGCGCCGCAGGCAGCACATCGTCCATTTCATCCAGCTTTTCATCCAGTGACAGAAGATATCCGTTTTTTGCGTATGCTTCCATATCAAGCAAATCGCCGGCTATAAGATCAGGTCCTTCTCCGGCCGACACCTCCATCTGTATCTCCTTTACGTACTCAGAAAAAGATCCGGCGCCGCCCTGATCGTCCATGCTCCTTACGATTATTTTTGTGGTTGTACTCTGCCTGTTAAAAGCTTCTATCGCCTGCCGCAGAGCGCTCTGCCCGGGGTAGACCGACACCGCCAGCACCACCTCCTGCTTCTCTGTTGGTACCTCCCAGGTCCTGCAGAGCGTGACAAGCTGATCGCTTCCCTCGTAATAAGTCCAGAGAGAGACTTCGTTTTCCCCCGCCGGAGCAAATCCGCTGATTCGTTCCAGGTTATATCCCTGTTCGTTCCACTTCCATATCTGCTGCGGCTCTTTGCCCTGTTCCGATATCCAGACAGACTGCAGGTCCGTCAGGTAAAGGTTTCCGTCTCCGGAAAACGCCGCGCGAAATCCCGACGGATCCAAAGCATCCACCCGCACTGCTGTCTGCTGCCCGTCAAGCGGACAGACCATGGCTCCCTGAGCGTCATATCCGTACCAGTATATCTTCTGATCCGACTTATTCTGCATCATTCCCAGGACGGCTCCCTGCACATCATACCTTTTTGATGCTTCCTCTCCGCCGCCTATCCTGAGAACCATGTTTTCTTTGACGGAATAAAGATAAAAAGCCCCGTCCTGCGACACAAACAGTCCGCCGTCCCCGCCCGAAATGGCTGCCGCGGTTTCGGCGTCCTGCGCAGAAAGAGACTTCAAAATCTCTCTGGAGCCGTCTGCGCGCCTGACTCCCAGATAATATTCTTCTTCCTCTCTGCACAGGCAAAAGAGAAAATAATATTCCCCGTTATTTCCTGCCGCCGCCTTTATCGGGACCAGGGAAATCTCGCTTTCACACCCTGAAATCCATTCCGTCGCAAGGATCCTCTCGCACTTCCACGAAGACGTTTCCCCGTCCCACCATTGAAGGCAGTATTCATCGCCTTTAACGGTTCCGGAAGCGGTATCCCCCATATCGTTATTATATTGAAGCTGCAGGACCTGACAGGCCGAGCCCTGCGCCGTCTCCCTCAAAATACAGTTCACACGGCCCGGCTCCTCCTGTACAAGCCCTGTCTGCCTCAGATCCGATTGCCAGTCGGGAAACGCTGTCTCCCGAGCTTTATATATCCACTGACACTCTGTCTGCTTTTCCTCATTAGTTCCACAGGCGCCCAGCAGACAGCACAGAGCCGCTGCGAATACCAGAAACCTCGTTTTCCCCACCATCATAAACCTTTTTATCCTTTCGTACTTTTACTCTTACACGTTAAAACAGCTTCCGCCCACAAACTCTCTGCAGATTGAATTGTTGGGAAGGCTTTCGCCCGGCATGCTCAGGAAATAGTCCAGGAATTTTAAAAGCCGTTTTGCCTCATAATATTCCGGAGCCGTTTTCGGTATCTGAAACAGCAAAGGCTCGACAAAGGGCTTTAGCACCGCCAGCTCATATATCTGGGCTGAGTTAAACATTGCGTCGGCTCCCTCCTGGAACGGAAAAATATTTTCCTCCTCCCCACGGCGCACCGAGGGCCACATCTCAATGGTTCTGCGGGCGGTCGCACCCCTCGTCCTCGCATCCCGCACCATTCGTCTTAGCAGCCTGCCGTCCGTGGTGGAAATCCTGTTATGGTTATCAACGTTCAGCGTTGTCAGCGCGCTGATATAAATTTTAAACTTGCTCTCCCTGGGGAGCGCGTAGGACATCTTGTCGTTTAGTCCGTGTATACCCTCGATCACAAGGATGTCGTCGGCGGCCAGGCGCTTGTAATTTCCATTGTATTCTCTTTTTCCGGTCTTAAAATTGAACGTCGGGAGCTCAACCTTTTCCCCCGCAAGGAGCCGCGTCATATCCTCGTTGAATTTCTTTACGTCAATAGCTTCCAGACATTCAAAATTATAATCGCCGTTTTCATCTCTCGGCGTAAGCTCCCTGTCCACAAAATAATCGTCGAGCGCAATAGGATGCGGCGATTTCCCCAATGTCTTAAGCTGGATCGAAAGCCTGTGTGAAAAGCTCGTCTTTCCGGAGGAGGAAGGGCCCGCAATCATCACAAACTTTACGTTTCCGCGTGTACAGATCTCCCTTGCGATCTCCGCAATTTTCCGCTCCTGCTCCGCTTCCTGCACCAATATAAGCTCGCTCATTGAGCCCTGACAGATCTGATCGTTTAAATCTCCAACCGTCTCGATCCCAACAGTCCTTCCCCATTCCTCGGAAATTTCCATCGTCTCAAAAAGCTTCCGGCGCTCGTCAAACTTTTCCACCGTCGTAGGATTCTTCCTGGTGGGCAGAAGCAGCATAAATCCGTTCTCATACGGAATAAGGTCAAACCACTTCACATATCCGGCGTTTGGCAGCATATATCCGTAATAATAATCGTAATAGCCGTCGATCTCGTATATATTTACCGTTGAGCTCATGCGGTAGTGAAAGAGCCTTTCCTTATCCTCCATCTTTCTGGATTTAAACAGCTCCATGGCGTCCTCAAGCGGATATGTCCGCTTCATAAAGGGCGTCTTCGCCGCCACCAGCTCGCTCATTCGCTTTGTCAGGGCGGCCGCGCTTTCCTCATCCGCCTTAATCTGCCCGCGGCAGTTTACGTAAATCCCGTGGCCCACCGCAAACTCCACACAGCTATGCTGCGCCGCCACAGGTCCGAATATATCGTACACTGCCTTTAACATCAGCATTGTCGCCGTCCGCACATAAGCCTTGTGGCCAATGTCGTCCCTGACAGTGAAAAAATCCAAGGTACAGTCCTTTGTCACCTTTTTGAAAAGCTCACGTATTTTGCCGTTCGCCATGGCAATCGCGATCATCCCGTCATATGACTCCTGAAAGTCAGACGCTATAGTCTCGTAAGCAGTCCCCTGGGGATATTCTCTTTTTTCCCCGCGTATCGTAACAACAGCCATATTTTCCCCCTTTTTCGCCCTAAAGCCGCCTTAAAACAGTTTAAGCGCAAGGCGCACGTCCTCAAGCTCTCCCTCAATCTGCGCAAGCCGGCTGCGCGAGCGTCCGGTTTCTCCCTGTTCCAGGTTCCGTTTAATGTTATTCAGCATTTCATTTCGTTTTTCCAGATACTGCCTAAGCAGTGGGTGCCTTCTTTTGAGCAAATCCCTGCCGAACATGTCGCACAGCCTTATGAGTCTCTCCGGAGACGGCGCATTATCCACGCCGAACTCTTTTTTTAATTCGTCCATGTCTTCAATCATTTTAAGAGTCGGCTGCACACGCATTGCAAAATAGTATTTTCCGTTCTCCGAAGCCATTTCCTCACTCGTGACCGCATAACCTCCGGTCCTCAAAAAACGCCTGAAAGCCCCTATTTCCGACTGGGGCTGAAGGATCAGCTCATTTAGTCCCCTGACCTTATCCTCGCTCTCCCTGATGATCCTTTCCATGAGGTTACCGCCCATTCCGGCGCATATCGCCGTGTCAACCTCTCCGGGCTCAAGGCTGCGAAATCCGTCTGAGAGACGCGTCTCTATGTATTTTCCAAGCCCCCGATCCTCTATGTGTCTTTCAGCCGCCGAGAGAGGTCCCACGCGCACATCCATGGCAATCGCCCCGGGACTGATGCCGCTCTGTACAAGGTAGATCGGGAGGAAGCCGTGATCGCAGCCCACGTCAGCCACCCTGTTTCCCACAGTTACCATTCCGGCCAGCATGGCAAGGCGCCCGGAGAGCACAATATCTTTATCCTTCATCAGTCAAGATAATCCTTAAGCTTTCTGCTGCGGCTCGGATGGCGCAGCTTTCTCAGAGCCTTGGCCTCAATCTGGCGGATACGCTCTCTCGTCACATTAAACTCCTTGCCAACTTCTTCCAGAGTACGCGCCCTGCCATCGTCCAGCCCGAATCTGAGACGCAGCACCTTCTGCTCGCGCTCCGTAAGCGTTCCAAGCACCTCCACAAGCTGTTCCTTAAGGAGAGTGAACGCCGCCGCATCAGCAGGAGCGGGGACATTGTCGTCCTCGATAAAATCGCCAAGGTGACTGTCTTCCTCCTCGCCTATGGGCGTTTCCATCGACACAGGCTCCTGGCTTATTTTCAATATCTCGCGCACCCTGTCCGCAGGCATGTTCATCTCCTCGGCAATCTCCTCCGGAGTAGGTTCCCTTCCAAGCTCCTGAAGGAGCTGCCTGCTGACGCGTATAAGCTTATTGATCGTCTCAACCATATGCACCGGAATACGGATTGTCCTTGCCTGGTCCGCAATCGCCCTGGTGATGGCCTGGCGTATCCACCATGTTGCGTAGGTGGAGAATTTATACCCCTTCCTGTAGTCAAATTTCTCGACAGCCTTTATAAGGCCCAGGTTTCCTTCCTGAATAAGATCCAGAAACAGCATACCCCTGCCCACATAGCGTTTCGCTATGCTGACGACAAGGCGCAGATTCGCCTCCGCAAGACGCTTTTTGGCCTCCTGATCTCCAAGCTCCATGCGCTTTGCAAGCTCTATCTCCTGCTCCGCGGTGAGCAGGGGCACTTTGCCTATCTCCTTAAGATATATCTTGACAGAATCGTCCACCGTCCCGTCGGGCATGGAGGAAATGTCAGTGATGTCCTCCTCTTGCGCCTCGATGAGAGTTATGCCCGCGTCCGAGAGAGCCTTGAATACTACCTCCATATCCTCCGCCGTAGCGTTGATATGCTCGAGTTTTTTCATTATCTCCTCTTCACTGACGGAACCTTTTTCCCTGTTAGCCTCGATGAGTTTGTCGATCTCCTGTTTCAAAAGCTGTTCTCTTTCCATTTTTCTTGCTCTTCCCTCCTTTATTGTTTATCCGTTATCGACCGTGACCCCA
>CANQSE010000114.1 GCA_947626405.1 uncultured Acetatifactor sp.
TATGCGGAGAGATATTCGGACCTGAAGGCGGCTTTCGGCACGGATGTGCTTGCTCTTTACAAGCATTACCAGACCTACGGCAAGACTGAGAACCGCGAGGCCCGCTCCGAGGAAGTCGTGCAGGAGGAGATCAGGCAGGAGGAGCTCAGACAGGCGGCAAGCATACAGGAGGAGCAGAAGAAGCCGGAGACGCAGCAGCCGGAAAGTTCCGGCAGCGGTCGGACAGAGCGCGTTGATCGCACGTTATGCGACTATGATATCTATGAGTATAATGCGGACGGATATCTGGTGAAAAGCTCTGCTTATTCCTGTGGTGTCTTACAGAGTTATAATGTTTATGAGAACGACGCGGAAGGGCATGTGCTGAAATACGAAAAACACTCCGGTAGCGACGGACAGATTTATATAATAGAAAAATATATCTATGATGCGGACTGGAATAAAATCAAGACGGAATATTATTCGGTAAACGGCGGCGCTATGGAGCGGTATACGGAATTCTCAGAATTTGACTCAGAGGGACGATATACGCAGTATAATGATCGTGTAGGCGGAAGTATTTTTGGATACGGATATATGGAATACTATGCGGACGGTAGCTATAAGGATACTTATCATAGCAACCTTGCAACTATGAACTATATTATAGAAAAAAATTATGATGCTGACGGAAATTTGATCGAAGAAAAAACTACTCAGGTTTCTGGCGGTTTTACTTCTACTAAGTATGAATACAGCGGAGGGAAATTAGTTCAGGAGAGGATTTATAGTTCTGACGATAATGTGGGTTCTTCTCGGTATGAGTATCTGTATAACGAAGCCGGAATACTGACAGAAATAAGACGATACTCAGGCTCCAGCGCTCAGCCTTTCAATATCACTCGCTACGAAGACAACCAGAGCTATCATACTACATATGGTTCGGACGGCAGCATCACGTCTGAAAGTACCTATGATGGGAAGGAAAAAACTACTACGTATTATAACGCAGACGGAAGCATCTCTAGGGTCGTCATCGAAACCCGCAATTGTATAAAAATAATCTACTACAACGCAGACGGCAGTTATTCCGTAAATGAGTGCGATGCAAACCTTAAACCTACAAAAAGCACCATTTACAACGCAGACGGCAGTTATTCCGTAACTGAGTACGATGCAAACGGAAACAGTACAACAACCTACTACAACGCAGACGGCACCGTCCGCAAATAAGGGGAGCCTGCAGCCTCAGTTCGGTTTTGCAAATTTTTAAAAATTTCCCGAAAATTTTAATTTTATAAAAATTGATATTGGGGATTGATAATAAGGGGAAAAAAGCTTATTATCGACAATAAGAAACGGGTTTTCACCGTACATTCTGTTACGGCCTGCCCGTTTCTTTTTTATTGCCGGAATGTCATACAGATATCTTCTGACGTTTGTCTTTGAATCAAAATTTCAAATAGATCAAAAAACATATTGACAATCCCATTATAAACGCATATACTGTGCTTATCGGATAAGTACAGTAATGACAAACAGTACACAAAGGAGGTGAATACATGGAAATAATCATAAGCAATAGCAGTGATAAGCCTATTTATGAGCAGATTAGTATTCAGGTCAAAAATTTGATCATGAACGGGACCTTATCTGCAGGTGAAGCGTTACCGTCTATGAGGGCATTGGCAAAAGACCTGCATATCAGCGTTATTACTGTCCAAAGAGCTTATGAAGATTTGACCCGCGACGGTTTCATCGAAACCGTATCAGGAAAAGGAAGTTTTGTTGCAGCGCAAAACAAAGAGTTTATTCAGGAAGAACAGCTTCGCATAGCGGAGGAACTGCTGCAAAAGGCTGCAGAGATTGGCAGGGCGCATGGAATCAGTTATGAACAAATGACAAATATTCTAAAGTTATTTTACGAAGAATAATCAGGAGGCGGAAATATGGAAAAAAGCAACATTTTAGTGCGGGATTTATGCAAACAGTTTGACGGTTTTTTGTTAGATCATGTTTCGTTTCAGGTCCCGAAAGGCAGAATTGTCGGGTTTATTGGCGAAAACGGAGCCGGAAAGAGTACGACAATCAACTTAATACTCGATGAATTAAAGCGGGACGGAGGGCAGATACAGATTTTTGGTGAGGAAAACACAACTGCGTCTGTCAAAGAAGATATTGGGGTTGTTTTCGATGAATGTAACTTTCATGACGTGTTTAATCCGCAGGATATTGAAAAAATATTGTCCGGTATATATAAGTCATGGGACGGCGGCCTTTACAGACAGTACCTGAAAAAATTCAATATCCCCGAGAGAAAACAGATAGGTTCTTTTTCAAAAGGAATGAAAATGAAACTGTCCATTATCTGCGCTATGGCACATAAACCGAAGCTGTTAATTTTAGACGAAGCGACTACAGGTCTTGATCCGGTCGTGCGTGATGAAATGCTGGATTTGTTTTTGGAATTTATACAAAATGAGGAATGTTCCATTTTATTTTCATCACACATCACGACGGACATACAGAAAATTGCGGATTATGTAATTCTGATTCATCAGGGCAAAATTATTTTTGAAGAACAAAAAGACGATCTTGTGTATAATTTTGGGATAGTGAAGTGCGGAAAGGAAAGATTTGCTTCCATTTCGCCCGACGATTATATCGTTCACAGGATTACAAATGTGAGCGTGGAATGTCTTGTTCGTGACAAGGAAGCAGTAAAGCGCAAGTACAAAGATATCGTAGTTGACAATGCAACGCTGGAAGATATTATGCTTTTTTACGTCAAGGGAGGTGCGGCATGAAAGGATTGATTTACAAAGATATAATAATCTTTTTTAAGAATATTGACAAAAGGCTTGTTCTGTTAGTGATTGGCGTAATAATACTGCTTATGGTCAAGACGGGTGTTTATTCAGGGCTTTTTGCTTCTGTAATGCTTGCCATGACAATAGGTATGCAGAATATAATGAGTTTTGCAAGCGATGAAAAGGCAAGCTGGAAAAAGTATCAGATGGCAATGCCTGTAAGTGCAGTTTCGGTAGTGGCAGGGAAATATATTTCCGTTATCTGTACATTGGCAGTGAGTTTTGTGGGGAGCATTATTTTTAATCTTTTTGCCGCTGTTGCTTTTCGGAATTTTAACGTCATTATATGGGGAGTGTCCGCTGCTGCAGCTTTTATCATTCCGTTGTTATGGACCGGGATCTGTCTGCCGTTTACTTATTGGTTTGGTTACCGCTCTGCGCAGACAATGGGGCTGCTTGCGGTGATTCCGATGTGCTATTTTATAAAATATTTTGAAGATGGCGTTGGATTTTCTGCCATGACAGGTTCTATACTTTCTTATGCTGCTGTGGCAGGAATTGCGGCAATTGTTCTCTTTATTATTTCAATGATAATAAGCATTACGGGATATAACAGAAAAAAGTAGAGAATGTAAAACTTTGCATGACGGGACATGTTTCATGCCATTGCGAAACATGTCATTCAGGCAGCTCAGCACAGAGGCGCAAAGATCCGCAGTACGCCGTCCACGATCCATTTGCGGAAGCTTGTCTTTACGTTTTCCAGAGTGCGCTCATGGCATTTTTCCAGCGTATCAAGATAGTCCGCTTTCAGATCCTTTAGCAGTGATGCACCATAAAACAGGGAGTTGTTTTCAAAGTGCAGAAAAAGGCTGCGGTAGTCAAGATTTACCGTACCCACTGTACCCGCAATGTCGTCCACAACGCATCCCTTGGCATGTACAAAGCCGGGAGTGTACTCATAAATTTTTACACCGGCCTCCAGGAGCACAGGGTAAAAGCTTCTCGACATACGGTATACCAGCTTTTTATCCGGAACTCCGGGCATGATGATCCGCACGTCCACGCCGCGTCCCGCCGCCCTGACAAAAGCGTCCAGCAGGGCGTCACCGGGCATAAGATAAGGAGTGTAGAACCAGGCGTAGTCCTCAGCCTGCGACAGAAGATCGATGTAAAGCTCGTTGCTCACGGCGTCAGCGCGCAGGGGCGAGTCGTAATAGCTTAGCACATAGCCGTCCTGCTCCCGGTTGTCTGCGGAAGGGGAGGGCGCTTCCAGAAATTGTTCCGGAATGGGATCCTGGGTGAATGCGTCCCAAAATTCCGCAAACATCCTTGTATAGTTTTCCACCGCTTCTCCTGTGAGACGAAAACCTATGTCTTTCCAATGTCCGAATTTTTCAATATGATTGATGTATTCGTCCGCCAGATTTATCCCTCCGCTGAAGGCTGTTTTTCCGTCGATAATAAGCATTTTTCTGTGATCGCGGCAGTTGAGTGTCCCTTTTACAAAAACAAGGGGATTAAAGGCGGCACATCGGATCCCCTTTTGGCGCAGCTTGCGCGCTTCCTTTTCGGAATAGGTTGAGATGCTGCCGAGATCGTCGTACAGGACCCTTACGTCCACGCCCTGAGCCGCCTTGCGTGCAAGGATCTCTACCATGGAATCCCACATATGTCCGTTTTCGATAATGAAATATTCCACAAAGATAAAACGGGTTGCCTTTTCAAGTTCTTCAAGCATTACGGGGAACATTTTGTCCCCAAGGGGATAATAATCCGCACCGCGGTTGATCCGCGGCAGGAGGCCTGTCTTGTTCTGGATCCATTTAAAGGTCTGGGACATGCGCCGGTTTTCCGCCGACAATGATGCGTACAGAGCATCCGTCTGACAGGCGGCGGGTGGCAGTGGCTTTATGGCGCTTAGCTTTTTCTGCAGGGGTTTTGTGGTGCGCTTGTTGCCGAATATAAGGTAAAGCAGGGCGCCGGGCAGAGGAAAGGTAAGTATCACCAGAAGCCACAGGACTTTATATGTGCTTTCTCCGCGTTTTGTGAGAAGGTACAGCACAAACAAAAAAGAAAGTATTGAAAGCACAAAACCGATAAGCGGAGCCCAGGGCGCCAGCCATCCAAAGAGAATATACAGCCACAGAGCCTGCAGCAGAATT
This sequence comes from uncultured Acetatifactor sp., assembly GCA_947626405.1. Lineage (GTDB taxonomy): Bacteria > Bacillota > Clostridia > Lachnospirales > Lachnospiraceae > Acetatifactor. Next base: position 4,955 of record CANQSE010000114.1, read on the forward strand.
GCGGGTATAACTGTAAAAATACGTCTCAATATCTTGTTCATAAAATAAATCCTCCGTGTCCGGTCTGGCAGTCTGTATGATGCAGCCTCAGAGTCGAAGCTGCCGCGCCGCTTTCAGGTGTTTAAGATAATTATATCTTTTGCAGGGCGGATGTCAAGGGAAACTCGGCTTTACGGCTCTGCACAAGCGCGGCTGTACTGCTTCGCATAAGGAACCTGCCGAAAGAACAGGTCGATTTTTCCTGATAAGGCGAATGGCATTGCGAATGGCATTGCTGCGCGGTAACAAAATGTCAAATATAGTCATATCTTATACAAATAAAAATTTTCCATGTTTATTATTTACGGAATTAAGATTTTGCTGTTTGTCATAGGAGAGAAGGGATAAGTGTGAATCGCCGGAAAGAAGAAAAAGACAGCAGAGTAAAATGGCTTGTCTTTTTGATCCTTTTGATTATTTTACTGTCTGGAACCGTGTCGGGCATCAGGCTGATAAAGGCGCATATGCAGGAAAAGGGCAGAGATGATCCTTACGCCTCTGTTGAAAATGCCGGCAGCGGGGTGGAGCTGATTATTGATCCTGACGAGGAGAGCGGGACGGCAAACAGGCATGATAATACCCTTGAACAGGGCGTGGTAATAGTCGGACGCGACTCCATGATTTTTTCCGCAGACACAAAGGAACAGGAAGTCAGTTTTGTAAATCCGGGGGAAAACTCACAGATGTATTACCTGACCTTTGAAATCAGACTGTACGACATCAATGGACAGGATTACGAGGTTTTGTACACATCGGGCCTTGTAGAGCCGGAAAAGAGCATTAATCACATTACACTTTCGCGCAAGCTTGAAAAAGGGAAATATGATGCGGTAATCCACGTGCAGCCCTATCGCATGAACGAGGATAAGACATTGACAAATAATGTTGATATGAGAATCAAACTGCTTGTAAAATAAATTTATCAGGATATGAACGGAGTTTGTATGAGAGGTGATAAAAGTGAAAAAGTGGTTTTTTGTTATTTTGATTGTAATTCTTTTCTTTGGCAGCATGACGGTTTCACAGGCGTCGGGGGAAACTATAACGCAGGATTCTGAGGAAAACAGCGGAAATATTACGGTTGACTATAATGCGGGAGTGACCTATACCTTGACAATCCCTGCCAGCGTATCGTTTTCGGACACGGAAACACAGGTCGAACGGTCGCTTCAGGTAAGTAATGTGGTGCTAAATGAGGGAAGCAGCCTGAATGTAAATCTTGCAAGCGCCAACGATTTTAAAATGATGCACGGCGACGGGTATATTGAATACCGGCTTATGATTAATTATAACGACGTCCCCGAAGGAAATAATCATACGATACTGACTGTTCCTGCCGGAGAAAAAACAGGCTGGGTAATTCTCCATTTTGCCACAGATCTGCAGAAGGATCATATCACGTATGCGGGAAATTACACCGATACGCTTACATTCACCGTTTCCATTAATTGAGGAACCGCCGCTTTCACTCGCAGAGAAGCAATGGCGGACAGCGGCGGCTCCCTTAAAAACGGGAAAACTCTGTTTATGAGCAGGAAGCGGCGGTAGGGCCGATTTTCCTGTCCATATGTAAAATATGGTTTATCAGCCATTCGGTCAGGAAA
>CANQSE010000115.1 GCA_947626405.1 uncultured Acetatifactor sp.
TGCCCATGATGAATATTCTGAACGGAGGAAAGCATGCCGCAAATTCGGTGGATTTCCAGGAGTTTATGATTATGCCCGTGCAGGCCGAGACGTTTTGCGACGGGCTTCGCATATGCGCGGAGATTTACCACAATTTAAAAAAGCTTCTTGAGGAGCAGGGACTTTCTACCGGAGTGGGTGATGAAGGAGGTTTTGCGCCGGATCTCGCCGACGCGGAGAGTGTGCTTGACTTTCTTGTACACGCAGTGGAGGCTTCGGGGTACAAACCGGGCCAGGACATCAAATTTGCGATGGATGCCGCAGCAAGCGAGCTATACAACGAAAAGACCGGAATGTACCATTTCCCCGGAGAGAGCCGTCTCAAGGGCCAGGAGGTGGTAAGGGACACGGAGGAAATGATTTATTACTTTGAGACCCTGGTGGGAAAATATCCTCTGCTGTCAGTGGAGGACGGCCTGGCGGAGGAAGACTGGGACGGCTGGCAGAAGCTCACTGAAAGACTTGGTGAAAAAATCCAGCTTGTCGGAGACGATCTGTTTGTCACAAACACAAAAAGACTGGATGCCGGCATCAAGCTTGGAGCCGCAAACGCCATCCTGGTAAAGGTAAATCAGATCGGCACGCTCTCAGAAGCTTTCGAGGCTGTGGAAATGGCTCACAAGAACGGCTATAAGGCCGTTATATCCCATCGTTCAGGAGAGACGGAGGATACCTCAATCGCAGACCTGGCGGTTGCATGGAACACGGGACAGATTAAGACCGGAGCGCCATGCAGAAGCGAGCGCACGGCAAAGTACAACAGACTGCTGCGAATAGAGGAGGAACTCGGCACGGCGGCGCAGTATATGGAACCTTTTAAAAAAATCTGAGAAATTATTGCATTATGAAAATAATTGTGGTATCATAGTTTTTGTTTCACATTAGGAAGGAAGGACATAATTGATGAAAACGATACTCACGGTTTTTTTCATATTGGTCTGTATAGCGCTTATTATAGTGGTGCTGATGCAGGAAGGAAAGTCGGCGGGACTTGGCTCAATCAGCGGAGCGGCGGAGACTTACTGGGGAAAGAATAAGGGACGTTCCATGGAGGGCTTTCTTGTAAAGATTACCAGGGTTTTGGCGGTGCTGTTTATGGTTCTTGCCGTGGTACTCAACCTGAATGTATTTTAAAATGCGTTATGATGACACTCTTGTGGACGACACCACAAGAGTGTTTGTTTTTAGGGTTTATTATTAAAAAAACGCCTGATGGGACCGAAACGGGAGGTGATTATATGGCGTCTGCGAAGGATGCGCAGAAAACCGTGGCAAACAACAAAAAGGCGTACCACGATTATTTTATAGATGAGATTTTCGAAGCGGGTGTGGCGCTGCACGGCACTGAAGTAAAATCAATGAGAATGGGAAAATGCAGCATAAAGGAGAGCTTTATCCGTATTGAAAACGGTGAAATCTTTGTATACGGCATGCATGTCGGACCGTACGAGAAGGGAAACATCTTTAACAGGGATCCCCTGAGAGTAAAAAAGCTTCTGATGCACGGATATGAGATACGTAAGCTGCAGGAAAAGGTAAAAGAAAAAGGCTACACAATAGTGCCGCTGCAGGTGTATTTTAAAAACGGAAAGGTGAAGGTTGAGGTGGGACTGGCGAGAGGAAAGAAGCTGTATGACAAGCGGGCTGACATCGCCAGAAAGGATCAGAAAAGAGAGGCTGAGAAGGAATTTAAGATTCGAAACATTAATGTCTGATGCACCGGGATAGAGGTACAATTCCATGAATAAATATAAAAGATGGGGAGTGATTGCAGCGGCGGTATTTGCGGTAATGCTGCTTGCGGGATTACTGTTTCCCATGACATTTTACCTTAATGACGATGTGACGCTCAGAAACATAATGTCGGGCGCGTATACCGGATCTCCTGACGGACATGCCGTGTATATGGAATATCCGCTAACGGGGCTGATCAGCCTGATGTATCGTCTTAATGGAAGTATTCCATGGTTTTCCGTTTTCATGACGGGCTTTATATGGCTGTCGTCAGTCATGGTTCTGGGGACGCTTTCTGACGATGCGGGCGATATGAAAAAAAACGGAGTGATAGTGACAATAGCTGCAGGCATCCTGTGCGCGGCATTTTTTCTGCCTCAGATGATTTATCTTCACTACACGCTCTGCGCCGCCATACTGGGGAGCTGCGGATTGTTTCTGGCGGCGATGGGAAAGCGAGGGCGTTCTGTCGTTCTGTTTGTGCTCTGCTATTGCGTCAGGACGGAGGTTTTCTCCCTTATGCTTCCGTTTCTGTTTGTGGTGGTTTTACGGATGCTTTGGGAAGAAAAAAATATTAAGACGCTGCTGGAGCCGCTTTTGCTCGCCGTCTGCATATTGTGCTGCATGGGACTGAACAGCATTATGTACAGCTCCGACGACTGGAGACAGTTTCAGGCTTTTCACGACAGCAGGGTGCAGCTTTACGACTACGGCGATGTGCTTCCCTACGAGGAGAACAGGGACAGATACGAAAAGGCCGGAATCAGTAAAGAGGAGCATGTGATTCTCGAGCAGTACGCGCTTGTCCTGGATGACGGGGCCGATGAAAACATGATGAGAGCAGCGTCGGAGGTGTACACCGAAAAACTGAGAGAAGAAAGAGATGAAAAAGAGTATTTTCGTTTTTGTCTCGGGGAATATAAATATCATATACTTCACACCGACGCACCGTACAGTTACATTCTTGCGGGGGCATATCTTCTGACGGTATTGTTTTTTTGCCTGAGGAAGAAATGGAAGACGCTTATTCTGCTGGGCTGCATGGCAGCAGGCAGAAGCGTCGTATGGCTTTACCTGATATGGAGGGGCAGATTTCCTGAGAGAGTATATATATCTTTGTACTTCCTGGAAACGATGACTCTTGTGGGAATATTCTGCGCGGAGCTTGTAAATGCTAAAGAAAAAGAGGGCACATCCGACGTCGGAACGACCGCGGAAAAACGCAGGAGACAATTGGCCCTGCAGATGGCGCTTGGTCTTTCGGCTGCGCTTCTTCTGGCAGTTGGCGTTTCGCAAACCATAAAAGCTGTTTCAAATGCCGCTTCGCAGCGGGAAACACAGAAGGAATGGGACGCTCTTACTGAATATTGCATGGAAAGACAGGACTGCTTTTATCTGCTTGACGTAATGTCAATGTTATACTATGCGGGGAACGTATGGAAGCCCGCTTCTAAAAAGAACAACTATATTTTGACGGGAGGCTGGATGAGCAGGACGCCTCTGCTCAAAGAACGCCTTGGACAAATGGGAGCAGACGACGGCGGCGAGCTTCTGGCTTTTGGCGGAACGGACGGTACGGAGATTTTTTACGTTGCAAATCAGCAGCGAGACATTACGTGGCTTTCCGATTATCTGAGCAGCCGCTTCGGGGAGGTTGAGCTTAAAAAGACTGACGGTATTGTTATGGAAGGTGAGGAACTGTTTGTCGTGTACTGCGCAGTGCTTAAGTGAAACTAAACGCGTCAGGATAAGTGGTGCTTACGCAGACTTTGAGACGACGTGGGACGGCGCGTAACGGCGCAGAAATCACGGTTTTTATTGACAGAGCCTGATTATTACGATATACTTAATGTTGCTCAGGGGTAGTAATGGTTTCGACAGGGGTCCTGCAGTTGGAGAAGCTATCCGCATGCGATGCGTTAAATGGCAAAATTAAACTAAACGCTGATAATAATACTCAGTACGCGCTTGCAGCTTAAACCGGACTCGTTCGGTTCGCTGTGAGTGACGCCGCCCAGGCGGCTTGTCCGCTCCGGAGCACTCACACTTCGGAAGACGGGCATCGACTATGTGAGAAACGACACGCGGTAAGCTTTGCCCGCGCGGGCGTATCATGAAGCTACCTGACCTGGCAGATTGTCGGTTTTCTGACGGGGATGGGAACAGGCCGGAGAGAGACCGGTCAAAAAAACAGACTATGATAGTAGAAGGACAGTGAATGGGCTTTTGGACACGGGTTCGACTCCCGTCTACTCCATCAAAAAACGCCTGTTTTCAGGCGGTTGCGGCATTTAAAAAAATGGGTGTAACCGCAAGAGTAACCAGAACAACAACGCATTATCATTAAGACATTGGGGTCGAAAGAGTTTTTGGAAATTCTTTCGACCCCAATGTCTTTAAAAATTGTTTTCTGCCGGAAACTCTGCAAAACTGTAACACCGTAACAATTCAGCCACTCCGTCGTATTCAGCCCGGTAATGTCGATGTTCTCCTGACAGACCGTGCGGGCACGTCGGCACCTGGCGAGGTACTTTCGAGCCTGGTGTCCGTTACGTGCTAAGCCGAGCGAAAGCGTGTCTGTCGGGAGAACATCGGCAGTACAGGGCGTGACTTGCAAGTGAAAGGCTGGAACCTGCTCTGAAAAACCCGATGATAAAGGAGTGTGGTACTTGACATTTTTGCCGATAAGGTTTATATTTATGAGGACAGGATAAACACAGGCTGAACACAGGATGAACACGTTGTTCCATTTTATTCATTGACGACAGGCGGGAATGTCTTGTGCGTATGTACGTGAAATGCTTAAAATCATGTGATTCTTGTCTGGTTCCATAAGGAATCTGTTTCAATTTAGGGAGATGTAGCTCAGCTGGGAGAGCATTTGCTTGACGTGTAAAGGGTCGCAGGTTCGAGTCCTGTCGTCTCCATTAAAACCACATGGATTAATTTAAAACCACATGGGTAAATGTGCATAGTATTGTGTGGCAGACTCCAACATTTGAGGTATTCCGATGTTGGAGTTTTTTTCAAAGCAGAGAAACGGAGGTCTCGGATGGACGCGGGAGGCTTTTCCTTTTGTACAGAAAACGACGGAAAACTTGCTGAAGCGGAGCAAAGAAAAATTGAATACCTGGAAGCGCGGATAGATTACACAAATGCGGAGAGCATCCTGCGCGTATATGACAAGGCAATCCAGGAAAGAATTTTCAGGACTCCGGTAGGTATCATGTATTTAAAAAAGCTTCAGGATTTCCTGTTAAAACAGCCGAAAATTTCAAGGGAGAGAGTCCGTGCGATTCCTCTTTATGAAGTTTATTCAGGCACGCAGGACGATGCGGCTGTGCGAAAGGAGCCTGAGAAAACCAAAGACAGCGGACATGAGAGAAAAAAGGCCATGCTGCAGGTTTCAGTAATCCTTAACGTTTTGCTTGTACTTGCCGTATGCTTTATGTTTATTATATCCTTTTTCAGCGAGCAGCCCAATATTTTTAACTACGAGAGGGCTCTGGAGGACAGGTACGCATCCTGGGAGGATGAACTTACGGAAAGGGAGCGGATAGTCCGCGAAAAGGAAAGAGAACTGGATATTGAAATTCCTGATGATATTCAGAACAGATAGGTAAGGAGCGGATTTGCGTGGAAAAATTAAAAGTGCTTGTTGTGGACGATGAGAGCAGGATGCGGAAGCTGGTCCGCGATTTCCTTGTGAAGAACGGCTATGACGTACTTGAGGCCGGAGACGGGGAGGAAGCGCTGGACATTTTCTACAGAGACAAGGATATTGCGCTTATCGTACTGGATGTGATGATGCCAAAGATGGACGGCTGGCAGGTATGCAGAGAAGTGCGGGAAAGCTCCAAAGTGCCGATCATAATGCTGACGGCAAGAACGGATGAAAGAGACGAGCTTCTGGGATTTCAGCTAGGCGTGGACGAATATATAGTGAAACCCTTCAGCCCCAAAATCCTGGTGGCCAGAATCGAAGCGATCCTGAGACGGACAAATAAGATGGATTCCAACGAGATTTTAAGCTGCGGCGGAATCAAGGTCAACAAGACGGCCCACCAGGTGATGATAGACGAAAAACAGATTGATTTGAGCTTCAAGGAATTTGAGCTTCTGGTGTATTTTCTGGAAAATAAGGGTATTGCCCTCTCAAGGGAAAAAATCTTAAATCATGTGTGGAACTATGATTATTTTGGGGATGCCCGCACCATAGATACGCATGTCAAAAAGCTCAGAAGCAAGCTTGGTGACAAGGGCGCTATGATAAAGACAATCTGGGGCATGGGGTACAAGCTGGAGGAGAAAGAGTGAAACATTCTATCAGGCGCAGGTTTTCTTTGATTTTTATCGGGCTGATGGCTGGAATCCTGCTGATGTGCTGGTTTATCAATTCCATGTTTCTCGGGCAGTATTATATTAACAGCAGGAAAAAATCAATTTTTCACGCATACCAGACAATACGCCAGGCTGCGAACAGCGACGCCTACAGCACGGATGAATTTTGCTCCGAGCTTGATAACGTCTGCAGGCGTTTTAACCTGACCGTGTGCGTAATGGATTCCGACTCCAGGACGAAATACGTCTCCTACAACGGGGGCGGGGAGCTTGAGAATCAACTGATAGGATATATTTTTGGCTTCTATAACGAAGACGTGGAGGTACTCGAAAAAGGCGGGGATTATGTACTGCAGCGCATTATGCAGGGCGGAAG
>CANQSE010000116.1 GCA_947626405.1 uncultured Acetatifactor sp.
TTCTGAAGCAGAAGGTCGTAATAACAGTTGATCACTGAAATATCAATGCCAGGGTCGGTCACCTGCACCCGCATCCTCGCACAGAGAGCAACAAAATCAAAAAAGTCCTCATAGTCACCGACGCAGGCGTAAACGGCGCCGGACTCCTTAAGCCGCTTATGTGCAGTCTCATTGATGCCGGCATCGACTACAGCGTTTTTGACCAGACGGTTGGCAATCCGACCGTCAAAAATGTGGAGGATGCACGTGCGATCTATCTTAATGACGGCTGCCAGGCTCTTATAGGCTTCGGCGGAGGTTCTTCCATCGACTGCGCAAAGGCTGTGGGCGCAAGAATCGCACGCCCGCGCAAACCATTAAGCAAAATGCGGGGCATATTAAAAATAATGAAGCCTATACCCTACCTGGTCGCCGTGCCTACAACGGCAGGCACAGGAAGTGAAATTACGCTTGCCGCCGTCATAACCGACCCCGACACCGGCAGGAAATTTCCGATCAACGACTTCCCGCTCATTCCCAGACTCGCAGTGCTTGATCCTGAAAATACAAAAAGTCTTCCTAAGCACATGATTTCAACTACCGGAATGGACGCGCTGACTCACGCAGTTGAGGCGTATATAGGCCGTTCAACCACAAAAAGCACACGCTCTGACGCACTAAGCGCAGTTACGCTCATATTTGCAAATCTTGAGAAGGCATACTCGGACTGCGACGAGGAATCCCGCCGCAATATGCTTAAGGCCGCTTTCCTTGCGGGACGCGCTTTCTCAAAATCATATGTCGGCTATATACATGCCGTGGCGCACTCTCTCGGCGGAGCGTACAATATTCCGCACGGGCTTGCAAACGCCGTGCTGATGCCCATAGTGCTCGACTATTATGGCGATGCCGTTTACAAAAAGCTCCACGAGCTCGCCGTTGCCGCAGGGATTGCGTCGCCGGACGAACCCGACTGCGACGCAGCCCGCCGTTTTATCGCTGAAATACGTGACATGAACCGCCGCATGGGCATACCAGATAAGCTGTCGGGCATAAAAGGGGACGACGTGCCCGCTCTTGCCGTGCGCGCTGCGCAGGAAGCGAACCCTCTCTACCCTGTGCCGGTTCTTATGAACGCGGCAGAGATAGAAAAAATTTATTACAAAGTTATGGACACCGGCTCAGACGACATCGAAACGGTTGTAAAAAAACAGCATGACTTTTTCGCCTCGGGCGCAACGCTTTCGGTAAAAACCCGCTCCGCCGCGCTAAAGAGACTGCGCGAAGCGGTAAAAAGACATGAAAATGACATAGCGGATGCGCTGAAAAAAGACCTGGGAAAAAGCGGCTATGAAAGCTTCATGTGCGAGTCGGGCCTCGCACTGTCTGAGATTACGTGGATGCTTGGACACATACGCTCCCTGAACCGTTCCAGAAAAGCCTCCACTCCTCTTGCGCAGTTTTGCGCAAAGAGCTATGTAAAACCGGTGCCTCACGGTAACGTGCTTATTATGAGTCCTTGGAACTATCCCTTACTCCTGACGATTGTTCCCCTTATCGACGCCGTCGCAGCAGGCAACACCGCGGTGCTTAAGCCCAGCGCATATTCGCCGTCCGTAAGCCGTATCGTGGCTGAGCTGGTGAGCGAATGTTTCCCGCCTGAGTATGTCTCGGTAGTTGTCGGGGGCCGGAAGGAAAACTCAAGGCTCCTGGAGCAGAAATTTGACATGGTTTTCTTCACCGGAAGTCAGGCTGTGGGGCGTGAAGTCCTCAGAAGCTGCGCTGAGCGGCTCACTCCTGCCGTTCTAGAGCTTGGAGGAAAAAGTCCCTGTATCGTGGATGCAACGGCAGACATAAAGCTTGCCGCGAAGCGCATTGTGTTCGGGAAATTTTTAAACTGCGGGCAGACCTGCGTGGCGCCCGACTATATACTGTGTGAAAGCGCCGTCCGCGACGAACTTGTAAACGCCATAAAATCGGAAATCAAAAGACAGTACGGTGAAAATCCTCTTTGCGGTGCGGACTACGGAAAAATCATCAACAAGAAACATTTTGACAGGCTTCTCGGGCTGATAAACAAGGACAAGGTCGTGCTCGGCGGAGAAAGCAATCCCGAGACGCTTCAGATTGCCCCCACGGTTATGTGCGGCGTAAGCTGGGACGACGCCGTTATGGGCGAAGAAATTTTCGGCCCCATACTGCCCGTTCTTACCTTTGACGACTTCAGTGAAGTATTCTCAGTCCTGAACGGCCGCATGAAGCCGCTTGCGCTTTATATCTTTTCAGACGACAGGCGGCGCACGGATGAAGTCATCTCACGCATCCCCTTCGGCGGCGGGTGCGTAAACGACACGGTGATCCACCTTGCCACGAGCGAAATGCCCTTCGGCGGCGTTGGCGAGAGCGGCATGGGCTCCTACCACGGACGTTACGGCTTCGAGGCATTCTCGCACTTTAAGTCAATCGTTGACAAGAAAACATGGATCGATCTCCCCATGCGTTACCAGCCCTATTCAAGCAAGCTGTATGCGACGCTTGTCAGAATGTTCCTCAGATAAAACATTTTAACGGTTTGCCATAAGTGTCGTCATTGCCCGGTTCAGGCCGTCCACAGTGAGCTTATACATCGGGAAAAGCTCTTTAACCGCCGTCTCAGCCTCCCGCCATGGCGCCCGTCCCGACGCCATCTTGGGATTGAGCCAGACAACCTTTTTATACTTTCTTTTTACAAGCTTAAGCCACTCATAGCCGGAGAGACCGCCGTTTGGTCCTCTGTAATTTCCCGTGTCGGAATACAGTTCCTCCGGCGCCATGGCGGCATCGCCAACGATGAGCACCTTATAATCGCTGTCTATATTGCGGAACATCCATTCGGTGTCCACCCAGTCGCCGTTCTCACATTCCGGCGTCTTGTAAAGCTTGCTGTAAATACAGTTATGAAAATAATAGGTCTTTACGTCCCTGTAGTGATTGGACTTATGCACCGCCTGGAACAGATCGTTCAAAAGGCTGCTGAAGGGAATCATGGTTCCGCCGGAATCCATGAGAAGCAGAAGCTTTACGGCGTTCTTACGGGGTTTCTGCATCACAATCTGAAGACATCCTCCGTTGTTGCACGTCTTGTCCACCGTACCGTTTATGTCAAGCTCCGTCTCCGGGATGTCAAGCCTGCTTGAAAACTGCCTGAGCTTTCGAAATGCAAGCTGGAACTGTCGGTTGTCCAATACCCTGTCGTCGCGAAAATCCCTGTATTTCCTGGCTCCCACCACGGAAAAAGCGGACTGATAGCCGGTCTGACCGCCCACTCTCACGCCGCCTACGTTGCCCCCCATATTTCCGAAAGAGGTTTTTCCCATGGTACCGATCCAGAAGCTGCCGCCGTTGTGCTCCTCATTCTGATCCTTAAGCCGCTGCTTAAAGGTTTCCTCCACGTCCTCCTTGTCGATCTGCAGATCCTCCATCTGGTTAAGATGCGCTCTTGCCTCCTCGTGGGCAAGCTCAAGCATGTCGGACTTGTCAAGCCAGCGAAGCATCTCCTTTCCCACTTCAGTCTCCTTCTTAGCCGGTTTAAAACATTCCTCAAAAGCCATATCGTACTTGTCAAAATCCGTTTCGCTTTTTACCAGTATCATACGGGCCACATAATAAAACTGCGTAAGAGAGCTTCCGCAGAGTCCCTTGTCAAGCGCTTCCTGCAGAGTCAGAAATTCCCCCAGCGTCACATGAAGTCCCTTTTCTCTCAACGTCTCAAAAAATTTTGTGAACATTTACCGTCCGTCCCTCCATGGCGCGGAATACTTTAGCTTTTCGCGCCGGAAAAATTTTTTCAATTACGTAGTCTCGTAACTATAGCCGCCGTCGATAATAACAAGTTTCACAGATTTGCATCGTGGCGAACCAGCTCAAGATCCTCGTCCTTTTTTACAACCACTCCGACAAACGGAAGCCTTGCCCTTATCTCGTCGGCGGAAATACCGCCTGTCTGCAGGGCGTTGATCCAGTCGATCAGCTCGGAGGTGCTGGGTTTTTTTCTGATATCGCGTATAGCGCGGATATTATAGAATACCTCCATGGCGTTTTTTAACAGGTTGTCCTCCACATTGGGGAAATGGACCCGCACAATCTCCTCCATCAGCTCCGGAGTGGGAAAATCGATGTAATGGAAAATGCAGCGTCGAAGGAAAGCGTCCGGCAGCTCCTTCTCCGCGTTGGAGGTAATGATCACAATCGGACGCTGCTTTGCCTTTATTGTGCGTTTTGTCTCGTTGATATAAAATTCCATCTGATCAAGCTCCCAGAGCAGGTCGTTGGGAAATTCCAGATCCGCCTTGTCGATCTCGTCAATCAGAAGCACCACCTGTTCGTCGCTGTCAAAGGCTTCACCAAGTTTCCCGAGTTTTATATAGCGTGCGATATCGTTTACGCCTTCCTCCCCGAACTGTCCGTCGTAGAGGCGCTGAATGGTATCGTACACATATAATCCCTCCTGGGCTTTCGTTGTGGATTTGATATTCCATATGATGAGCCTTTTCCCCAGCGCCTTTGCCACGGCTTCCGCAAGCATGGTCTTTCCGGTTCCGGGTTCACCCTTTATGAGAAGCGGTTTCTTTAAGGCGATCGCAATATTCACGCTTGCCATCAGCTCCTCGCTTGCCACATACTCCCCCGTTCCGTTAAACGCGGTTCCTCCGCCTGATATTGCGCCCTCAGCCATCACGCCTTCTGTTGTTTTGCCCTGTTCATTTATATTCTGTCCCATATTTTCACGCACCTTTCCCTTGAAATCCATTCATTTTTATGTTACGATATTCCTGTTTTAAAATCAAGAAATTATTTCCGGAGAAAAATGACAATGATCACAAATCTTATGCAGAATAAAGATACTCTTTCTTTTGAAGTTTTTCCTCCCAAAAAGGACGGGGAATTTGACAGGGCTTTCGAGGTGCTGGATGCGCTTGGCAAGCTCGCGCCTGACTACATCAGCGTTACATATGGCGCCGGCGGCAGCCGTGCGGGAAAAACCGTAGAGATCGCGTCTTACATTCAGAATACTCTCGGAATAGACGCCATGGCGCATCTTACCTGCGTAGGCAGCAGACGCGGTCAGCTTCTGAGCGTATGCGACGACCTTAAGAAAAACAATGTGACGCATATCCTCGCGCTTCGCGGGGATCGCCCCAAGGATATGACAGACGAGCAGTTTTTGTCCAGGGATTTTGAACACGCAAACGACATGATGCGTTTCTTAAGGGAGAATACGGATCTCCATCTTGCAGGAGCATGCTATCCTGAAAAGCATTATGAGAGCTTCAGCATGGAATCGGATCTTAACAATCTGAAAAAGAAACAGGACGCCGGCGCGGAGTTCTTTATAAGCCAGCTTTTCCTGGATAACGATTATTATTACGCTTTTCTCGAAAAAGCTGCAAAAAAAGGAATCACCGTTCCAATCTGCGCCGGAATCATGCCCATTACCTCCGCAAAACAGATCGGCACCTCCATCACACTCTCAGGCTCCAGTGTGCCAAAGGCGATGGCGGATCTTCTGGCGACCTACGGCGATAATCCTGACGAAATGAGGAAAGCAGGCGTTGACTACGCCATACGTCAGATACGTGATCTTAAAGAAAACGGAATAAAACATATTCATCTGTACTCCATGAACAGACCAAAAACCACAGGCGAGATCGTGGCGGGGATCCGGTAATGCCCCGCCATATATAAAGCCTTACTCATATTCGGCGGTATAAGAACTGATCCCATTTTTAAATTTTTGTTGACATATGTGTTGACATATGATTTAACTTGTAGTATTAATAATATATAAAATATGTTGATTGATATTTCAATTGATATTCTGGCATATCTTTTATAAATAAAATATTTCTTAATTTCATGTATGTTTCACGTATATATTCAAATCAACAAATAAAAGCCGATAACACAACATTTCAGATATGCCATTCATAGTTTACCCGCATATACATCGCAAAAACCTGCGCAGAAACGTTTTGACAATTTTAATCTGTAATTTAAAAATCTGCGCGAAAGCACTTTGACAATTCAATAGACTTTACACCCTGAATATGGTATACTTACAGTAATTTCGCATCAACCAGCGAAAGGAGCGTGAAATCATGGCATTAACAAGTAAAGACTTATCGGCAATTGCTGATTTACTGCAGCCGTTGAGGGATGACGTGCAAGAATTAAAAGTCGAAGTTAAAGAGCTTAAAGAAGATGTTCAAGTTCTTAAAGAAGACGTTCAGACACTTAAGGTCGAAGTAAAAGAACTTAAAGAAGACGTTCAAATACTTAAAGTCGAAGTTAAAGAGCTTAAAGAAGACGTTCAAATACTTAAAGTCGAAGTTAAAGAGCTTAAAGAAGATGTCGAAATACTTAAGGTCGATGTTAAAGAGCTTAAAGAAGACGTCGCAATACTTAAGGTCGATGTTCAAGGGCTTAAAGATGACGTCGCAATACTTAAGGTCGATGT
>CANQSE010000117.1 GCA_947626405.1 uncultured Acetatifactor sp.
TGTCACGTCATGTGAAAACACCTTTTCGCCGTCCGTTCCGAATTTATTCAGTATGTATTCGGTAGTGTACTGGTGTGTAGTCTCGTCAAAATCCGAATGGTATGTCAGTGCAATGACGCTTCCGTCCGGCCCTACCGTCCAGCTATTCATGTAGTTATCGTCTTCGACTTCTGCGACCTGTACGGTGCTGCCGTCGGCAACGGAATATTTATTCAGCGTTTCGCTGTCTGTCTGCGTCTCCTCGTCATATTTGTAAGCTTCATAGTAAAGATCTCCACCGATCACAGCCGCCTGGTACCAGGATATATCATTGTTGTCGATATTGATATACTCCGGAACATACGCCCACTCCGGCGTCTCCTGCACGTCGTCCTTTGACCCGCCGCATCCCGTCGCGCCAAAAAGAAGCGCAGAAAGCATAAGGGCGGCAGCGATCTTCAAACGAGGCCTGATAATTTTTCTCTGCATGATTTCTCCTCCTGATTTCAATTCATTCATAACGTTAATTTTACAGATTTATATTACAAAATCAATATCCAAATTAAAAAGACGTATTATTTATATAAAAAGTTACAGTCCCTGTTTTACACGATGTCTCCCTCGATATGAAATTCCCTGCCGTTTATCTTTGTCAGGTACGCGATTCCCATAGTTCCCAGCCCGCCGTTTGTCGAACACGACACTGAAGCTCTCCCCACAATCACCTTTTCAAAAGGAACATATTTAAGGACCTCCGCGACAAATTCCTCCTGCTGCTTTACGCTGCAGCCCGCGTGTGTTATAAACACCGCCCTCGTGTCAATCCTGTTCCTTTTATGTAAAAGACTGCGGATCATGCGCTTTTGTGAGCTTTCAAGGCTTCCCAGCAAAAGCCCCCTTATCTTTACGTCGTTGTGACGCATCCGCACGACAGGATGGAAATTGAAAATATCAGTCATAAAAAGCGACAGCCTTCCACCGTGTCCGCTCCTGTAATAGCTTTGCGCATTGGGCATCATAAACGTGGTCTCGATCTGTTTTTTAAGGATCTCAAGCTGAGCGCACAGATCCTCCACACTGCTGCACCCGTCCCGAAGCAGCCGGCTTGCCGCCATAGCCATAAGGCCCTCTCCGCAGGAGATATGTCCGGAATCAATCACATGCACATGGTCGAATCCCACCGCCGCCTGAACAGCCGCGTTATAGCTCATTCCCGCCCCCGAAGCCATGGAAATATGGATCACATCCTCTGCTTCCGTGAGCGCTTCCGCATAAAAGTTCTCGTACTCCTCCACAGACGCGGGCACAGCCAGCGCCCTGCTTCCCGGCCGCGAGAGATAACGCGACAGATTGTCGGAATCCATATCGATTGTGTCGCGGAAGACTCCTCTGTCCGTCTCTATATGTGCATAGATCATTTTTAAATCGTAAGCGTCAAGATAATGCCCTGACAGATCGCTCACGCAGTCCGTGGTGATCTGTATTTTCTTTTTTCTGCGCCTGAGCGCCGCCCTGTCGGCCGCTGTACGCGCTTCCTCGGCGCCCACCCTGTATTCCACAAGATCCTCCGGCAGAAACTTAAGCACTTCAGCCTCCAGAAGATCTCCGTCAACAGGCTTTGACAGATATCCGTCAAAACCGCTCTCAAGATATTTCTGTCTGTCTCCGGCGGACGCGTTAGCCGTCACAACTATCACCGGAGTCTGTCTTCCCGCGCTCTCACGCCGCCTTATCTCCTTTAACGTCTCCTCGCCGTTTAAACCGTCCATCATGCTGTCCATAAGGATAACATGATAGATTTTTTTCTTCATCATCTCCAGACATTCTTCACCGCTCCTTGCCGTTTCAACGCAGACCTTTGTCGCCCTGAGCAGCTTGGTGATGACAAGAAGGTTGGTCTCGTTGTCGTCTACCACAAGAATTTTTGCCATGGGCGCTTCAAAGCTCTGTTTGTAATGCTCACGCTCCCTGACATGCAGCTTCCAGAGCAGGTTTACGTCGCCGATTGGCCTTGCGTCCGCAACCGGCTGCTCCAGAGTAACGGTAAACACCGAGCCCTTTCTGTAGATGCTGTCCACGGTAATAGTTCCGCCCATAAGGCTTACAAGCTGCTTGGTGATGGCAAGTCCCAGTCCGCTTCCCTCGATTTTACGGTTGTTTTCACGATCAATTCTCTTGAAATAATCATACAGGGAGTCGAGATCCTCTTTCCTGATTCCAATTCCGGTGTCCGCCACGGATATTGTAAGCCGCACCTTATTATCAGCCTGCATTTCCCCCTCGACATTCAAAGTCACGGATCCCTTGGGAGTGTACTTTGCGGCATTGGTCAGCAAATTAATCAAAATCTGCCTGATACGCATTTCATCGCCTATAAGCTCGGCGGGAAGACTGCTGTCGATCATGACTCGAAAGTCCAGATCCTTTTCGCTCATGCGCACCTGCATGAGTCCGACAACATCCTCAAAAAGCTCGCTCGTCTGATATTTCACCGGCACTATGGACATGTGATCGCTCTCGATCTGGGAAAAATCAAGTATATCGTTGATGAGGTTTAACAGGATCCTGCTTGCGTTTTTTACCTTAAGGGCATCCTCCGCCACCTCGTCCGAAATGGCTTCGCGCAGGATCATCTCGTTCAGTCCGATTATGGCGTTTATAGGCGTCCTGATCTCATGGCTCATGTTTGCGAAAAAGGCGTCCTTTGACTTGCTCATTTTTTCGATTTCATTTTTTTGCTCAACCGTCCGCTCCCGCTCTTTTTCGTTTGTCCTGATCTGAAAGCGCATCATGCACCCCACCGTTATCCCGACGGCGATAACGGCAAACAGAGAGTCATAATATACGGCTGATTTTGAACCCAATGACACGATAAGCCAGTCGTGGCTGTAGGCGAACACATATGTCGCCACGTCCGCCGCCACTGCCAGAGTCAGGAAAAAGATCATTTTTTTCCCGCGAAACATTATAAAAATATACAGAATCCCGAGCACAAACCACACGGTTGCGCCGCCCTGTATTCCGCCGCTTGAAAAAAACACAAAGGGAAAAATGCCGCAGGTAACGGTAACAGACATCAGCATTGCGGCGAGTTCAACCTTGTGAAAGCGGAAGGTCGCAATCATTGAAATCACCACAACCACAAGCAGAACGCACACGGGCAGAGCGTTAAGCAGCGGGTTATCCAGGGCAAACCCCGCAAATATGGAAACCACGGACGTTGCACTGGCTATGATGAGGATCAGCTTAAACAGCTTCTCTCTCGGATCCTCTTTTCCGTGGAATATAAGTTTTTCCAGTTTATCCTTCATATACCGTCACCCTCCTGCCGCCCGCTTACATTGCGTTTTTCGTCAGCGGATTATTATGATCTCACCTGGATTTGTCCGGCATGACCACGGCGCTCGCCGAGATCAGATCCCTGATGTTTTTGTATTCTTCCATCATGTCGGCATGATATTTCATAATGAAACCGGCGTCCCCGCCCTTGCCCGCAAGCTCCAGAGCCTTTGCCATCGCAGACAGCTTTTCCGCGCCTATGCTGAGCATTGAGCTTTTAAGCGCGTGAGCCAATGTGGCGTATCCGTTCCAGTCCTGCCTGTCGAACATGTCCTGGAGCTTTCCGCTCTCCTCCTGCCAGGTCTGCGCAACCAGCCTCAGAATCTCCTTGTAATCCTCAAGGCTTCCGCAGTATCTCACACCAAGCTTTTCGTCAAATACGTCCTCCGGAAGATCCGTAAGACGCCGCGGCACATTCTTACTCCCCGCGCCCTTCTGATCGGAATTATGGACGGCTTCCGCGTCGCGCTTAACTTCATAATTACTCTCCGCGCCATTTGAGACCTTTGGGACGGCTTCCGCGTCGCGCTTAACATCATCCTCCGGCACAGGTACAAGCTTCTCCTGCGGCAGGACGCGGGCAAGCACACGCTCAAGCACCGACACCTCAATAGGCTTTGCCACAAAATCCTGGAAGCCCTCGTTTAAAAACACCTCGCGCATACCGCCTATGGCGTTTGCGGTCACTGCCACTATGGGAACGTTTTTAAAATAATTGCCCGGTTTAAGGCGTATACGCTTAAGCGTCTCAATGCCGTCCATCTCAGGCATCATGTGATCCATGAAAATCACGTCATATTTCATGCTGTCCGTCTTTTTAAGCGCTTCCGCCCCGCTTACCGCAGTGTCAACCTGCACCATGTAAGGCTTAAGCAGACCTTCAAGCACCCGTATATTAAGGATGTTGTCGTCCACAATCAGCACCCTGCTGTCAGGCGCGATAAATTTCCCCTGATAAAAATACGAAGCGTCAAGGCTCTGCATCATATTGCGCCCGTTCAGCACCATTGTGATAGGCAGAATAAAGAACGGCTTATAAAGCTTGCGTATTCTCTTGTTTGCAATTCTCACATCGTTAAAGCGCTCAATTATCGCCACAACCGTAGTATTTTCAGACAGCACGTCGAAAAACGCCCTGTCCTCCTCATATTCCTCTATACTTATAAAAACATGTGTCAGCGTCTCCCTCTCCGCCCTTCTCTTTAACTCGGGCAAATTCTGACACACATGACATTTCACCTTGAGCCTTGAGATTATGTGATAAATAAGCAGGCTGTACGCTTCCCTGACGTCAGGGCGGTCATAGCGCTCCATGTCCACATAGATAGCGGCGTTTATACTCTCCCTGTCCTGTACGGCCGCAATCGGCGTAAAGTCCGTAACCTTCTGAGGTATGACAAACTGTATCTCGCTTCCCTTCCCAAGCTCGCTTGACACCGTTATGAAACCTCCCATCCTGTCCACAAGCTGCTGGGCGATGGCAAGTCCAAGACCGATTCCCTCTTTGCGGCGGTTTCTTTTTGCGTCAACCTGGTTAAAGTTGGTAAACAGCTTTTCCATGCTTTCCTTTTTCATGCCGATGCCGGTATCTCTTACCCGCACGATCAGGTTGATGCCGTAATCCGTTTTCCAGAAACTGATGATGATGCTGACGCACCCCTCGGACGTAAATTTAAGCGCATTGTTTACCAGGTTCATGATAATTCTGCGTATCTTCTGTTCATCGCCCACAAGGCCGCTCGGAAGATCGGCGTCGCAGTCAACGATCAGGTCGATCTGCTTCTCGTTTTTAAGCGCAAGCGTCATGTTTATGACGTCGTTTATTGTGGAAGTTATATTGTACGACTCCTCGACAAGCGTCGTCTTTCCCGACTGCATCTCCGTAAAATCAAGTATGTCGCTCACAATTGACTGCAGGCTGCGTCCGGCCGTCTGGATGTTGTACACGTCTTCACGGACCTTGTCCGTCAGCGCCTCGCGGAGCACAATCTCGCTGGTTCCGCATATAGTGTTTATGGGCGTTCTGATCTCATGGCTCACATTTGCCATAAAATCATCCTTGCTGCGCCTCGTCTCCTCAAGCTCCTCCAGTATTTCCTTCTGTCTCTGCTCCCCTTCCAGGCGTTTTTTGTTAAGAAGGTATATCACGTTTTCTATAAAGAGCACGGCCAAAATCTCCAGCATGGTCTGCATCGTGCTGCGCTCGTCCGAAAAATCAACAGTTCTCGCAATCAGGAGATGATATATGCACATAAAAATGAAGGTCAGCACAGGTACGTATACAATCTCCGTGATTTCATAATAGATGAGTATAACCATATTCATCAGAAAGACGGGCACGGCAAGTGACAGACTCGCCTTATATACCGACCAGAATACGACGCTCATCTGCATAAAGCATGTCACCGTAAAGGCGCGGAACAGATAGGATCGCAGTCCGCGCACGTGGAGAAAAAGTCCGGCGGCCCAGCCAAGATCAGTAAACAGTGCAAGCCAGACAGGCCAGCCGTTTTTCAGCGTAAAAAAGGTAAGGACAACGCTGTACACAAAATAGTACAGCAATACTGTCCGCTCGGCTCTTTTTTCTTCCTTTTCCCGTAAGATCTCCTCCGGCACCGTTCTCCCTCCCGTCCCTGCCGCTTTATTTATATCCTGTGCTGCCTGCCATGCGCAAACACGCCGCATTTTTACCAAGTATAACACAAAGAAGACAGATATGCAAAAAAATCCTGAAAACACCTCCGCATTGGCAAAAGGTATTTTCAGGATTTCATGCTGTCTTTAAAAAATCGTCAGTCAACTTCAACGACCTGCTTTTTGTTGTAGGAACCGCAGGCCTTGCAAACCCTGTGAGGAACCGTGAGGGCGCCGCACTTGCTGCACTTAACAAGTGTAGGTGCGCTCATCTTCCAGTTTGCGCGTCTCTTGTCTCGTCTGCTCTTGGACGATTTATTTTTGGGACAAATGGACATCGTTACACCTCCTTATTCGCGTTGAAGATATCTTGTATCACTGCCATACGCGGGTCGGGAACGAAAATGTCGCATCCACAATCCCTCATATTAAGATTCTGTCCGCATACGGGGCAGATCCCCTTACAGTCTTCACGACACAGAATCTTTGCAGGCCAGTTACCAATTATTTCATTGTACACAA
>CANQSE010000118.1 GCA_947626405.1 uncultured Acetatifactor sp.
GTGATCAGCTTTCGCCAAAGGCCTTCAAAAAAGAGCCGGAGAAACTGCTTCCGTATATTTATACATGGATCAGATCGGATCGGGTTTATACCGTCCGATTTGCAATCGGTATGCTTATGGAGCATTTCCTGGGCGAGAGGTTTCATCCCCAATATGCGGACATGGTAGCGGCGGTCAGATCGGATGAATACTATATCAACATGATGATCGCATGGTATTTTGCAACGGCACTGGCAAAACAGTATGATTCCATACTTCCGTATATAGAAGGAAAGAAGCTTGATGACTGGACACATAATAAAACGATTCAGAAAAGTGTGGAGAGCAACAGAATATCAACTGAGCAAAAGGCTTATCTGAAAACACTAAAAATCTGAAGATTTTTAGGTCTTTAATTTCCCCTTTCGATTGTATCAAAGGTTGTCCCGGAATATGTTTGCGGAAATAGAAATAACGGCAGGCTTTTTTTCGGAAAGCGGTCGGGTCAAAATTGGAATCCGGCAGAAGCGGAGTATAGAATGAATAAATTCAGCATAGCCGGTGTCCTGCTGTGCGTGTGAAATTGGCAGCGGCCGCATATCTTTCTATCTTGCTGAAATAATAAAATCAATATTCTTAGTTTGGCCTTAGTGCAAATTTTACACCATAAAATTGACAAAGTGCAAAATTTGCACTAAAATAAACATGGAGGTGCAGATATGAAGGATTTGAAAGAACTACGAATGGAAAAGAAAATGACGCAAAAGCAGGTTTCAGAATTAGTGGGAATTTCTCTACGATCTTATAAGACATACGAAAATGATGCTGATAAATCAGGCACATTGAAATACAATTATATTGTAGAAAAATTGAAAAAAATTAATCCTGTCGATGAAAACCATGGCGTTTTGGATGTAGAAGATATAAAACGGAAATGCACGCGAGTGTTTGAAAAATATGAGATTGATTTTTGCTATCTCTTTGGTTCGTATGCCAAGCATATGGCACTTCCGACCAGCGATGTGGATCTTCTTATTTCGGCCAATATAAAAGGCTTAAAATTTTATGGACTGGTTGAGGAGATAAGGGATGCTCTTAATAAGAAAGTAGATGTTTTGGATATAAATCAACTGAGAGATAATCTGGAACTGACCCAGGAGATACTGAAAGAGGGCATTAAGATATATGGATAATGTGAAAAACGATAATTATTATATGCAGAAAATAAAGCATGATTTGGAATTTATCTCAAAACATATGAAAAATGTGGACATAGAGGAGCTTAACGCCAATGAAATACTTTTGGATTCCATGCTTTTCCGCATGATTCAGATTTCCGAAAACGCGAGGAAGCTTACAGAGGAATTTAAGCGGACAAGGGGAAACATTCCTTGGAACGCATTATATGGATTGAGGAATCGAATCGTGCATGATTACGGCAATGTTGATCTTAATATTGTGTATGAAACACTTAAGAAAGATATTCCAGACCTGCTTGAATTGCTTGTATGATAATCGTAGAATTGCGATAACAGCGGCATAACAGCGGCATATGTCATAGTTTTGCTTGCAACCGGCTTTTTTTCGGAAAGCGGTCGGGTCAAAATTGCCGCTGCAGGGGAAACTCAAAGGATCTTGTTTAGGTGGACGGGGTGTGGTATAATGATTTTGCTTTAGCAAAATCTCTGCCGATTGCATCGGCAGCCGCCGCTGCCGCGGCGATTATACCAGGCAAGCTGCCGCTTGAAAAGTAAATGCCGCTGTCGCGGCGTACTGATGCGCTTTATCGGGCGGCGGGAACGGAAGATGCTCTTTATACATGCGCCGAAAAGCGGCGCGGAAACGGGGAAAAACATGAGTGAAGAAAATATGAACGAAAAAAACGTGAATGAGAAAAGCAAGGACAGAAAAAACAAGGACAAAAAAAGCAGGATGGCAGCCGGAAAGGGCTTTATAGCGGAATTTAAGAAATTTATTATGCGTGGAAACGTCATGGATATGGCGGTCGGTGTGATCGTGGGCGGAGCGTTCACCTCCATTGTAAACTCCCTGAACCAGGATTTGCTTACTCCGGTGCTGGGAATTTTCGGAGGGACTGACTTTTCCGGCCTTTACCTGAAAATGGGCTCGGGAGAAAACGCTCCTATTTTGTATTACGGTAATTTTATTACCGCAGTTATCAATTTCCTGATCACGGCGTTTGTGATATTTTTGCTGTTAAAGGGAATTAATGCTGTAAGCGCCAGGCTGAGCAGGGAGGAAAAAGAGGCTCCCACCGCGCCGGCAACAAAGAAATGTCCCTACTGCAAAAGCGATATTGCTGTCGATGCCACAAGGTGTCCGCACTGCACTTCCATTCTTGACGAAGAAGCTTAAGGGAAACCGCTTTAAACGGATGTACATGCTGTTGTGCCGGACGGCGGATGCGAGGATAATATGCTGTTTCAGATACGACGGGAAAAATTTATATACGCGGCGGTTTTCACACTCCTTTTGATTCTTTGCTGCGGCTGCGGATCCAGAGGGGAAAAGACGCAGGGCGCAATGGAGCTGATTAAGTCCTTCGAATATCAGCAGGCACTTGATGAACTGGACAGTGCGGAGGAGGACGGTGAAAACATACGGTTTATCAACCGCGCCAGGGGAATAGCCTGTATGGGGCTTACGGAATACGCAAACGCCATAGAGTATTTTCATGCCGCGCTTGAAGGCAGCAACGGTCTTGTACAGGATGTGGATTTTGATATCAACTATTATCTTGCGGCAGCCTACACAAAAGACGGGCAGTATGACCTTGCGGAGAGCACGTACAATGCCATTCTGGCGTTGCGCGGAGGAGAGGTAGACGCATATTTCCTGCGCGGCAACGTAAGGATGAACAAGTCTGATTTCGATGCGGCAAAACAGGATTTCGACAAGGCCGTCTCCATGGCTCCCGACGACTATGACATGCTGATAGAGATATATGAGGTTCTGGAACACTTCGGCTATGTTGAAGCGGGACAGGAATATCTGCGCACCGCTCTCGACGCGGGCGGGAAAAAGATGGATAATTATATCGCAGGCCGCATTTACTATTATCTCGGGGAGTATGAAAAGGCGTACCTTGCGCTCGAGGAGGCAAAGGAAAAAGGCGGAGAGAAAAGCTATCTGTATCTTGGACGCGCGTATGAGGCGACGGGCGACTACAATTATGCAGCAAATGTGTACAATAGCTACCTGAGCGCCAATCAGGGGAGCGCGGAGATGTATAATCAGCTTGGACTCTGCGAGATGGCAAGAGGGGACTGGCAGAAAGCCCTGGAAGCGTTTCAGGCAGGTATGCAGCTTGAAGACAATCCGATCCTGCAGACCCTGTCGTTTAATGAGATCGCGGCATATGAATACCTCGGAGAATACGAAAGAGCAGCAGCGCTGTTAAACAATTACCTTAAGAATTATCCGGACGACGAGAAGGCAAAAAGGGAGTACGAATTTTTAAGTACAAGATAAAACCGGATCATAAAAGCAAGCCGGACGGGCGCAGGATCATTTATCTGATCTGCGCCTGTTGTTTTCGCCGGAGCTTTCATTCGCCAGTTTGTGGCTGTACTGTAAAAATCTGGCGTATTCCATCAGGTGGTCGATGGAACTGGAGCTGCATGCCAGAATCGTATCCACAACGTCGGAGAGCTTATATTCCCTGCTGAGACGCTGATCCATCTTTTTTGCGGTATAGCGGTACTCGGTACGGTTTAAAAGGTAATCCGTAGTCACGTCAAAATAGTCTGCAAGCTTGCAAAGCGTATTCAAATCAGGCGAGTGTACGCCGTTTTCATAATTTGAAATCGTGCCGGTTGAAAGATTCAGGTACGCCGCCAGTTCCTTCTGGCCGAGATTTCTCTCCTTGCGAAGCTCCATGAGTATTCTTCCTGTTTCCATTCCGTTATCCTTCCTTGTTGGCTCGGTGTTGTCTCGGTGTAAAAACCTCGGTATAAAACTAATCAGTATAAAAACTAAAGTTAAAGTTAATAAAGTTAATTTTATTATGTTTACGAAAATGTGAAATAATTCTTTAGAAAGTGCATAAAAATCAACCTTATATAAAGCGTTATTTTAGTATTCGTAAAATTTGTAAACTCGCGTGCGGTATACGGATGGTATAATTTCATGCTGTTATCTACAACATGTGATGAGCAATAAAAAAATAACCACCATATCTTGTATCTGTCATTGACTTTTCTACTATGAGATGGTAGAATCATATGTAAAGGTGTCTCATCTTGGAATTTAATACACAAGGAAAGGTATGGGGAGCTATGCAGGTAATCAAAAGAAACGGGGAGAGAGCGGATTTTACGCTTACAAAGATCAACGACGCGATTATGAAGGCGTTTACGGCGACGCAGATGAATTACACAAACGACATCATCGATCTGCTTGCGCTTCGGGTGACGGCCGATTTTCAGGACAAGGTTAAGGACGGCGGCATCCAGGTGGAGGATATCCAGGACAGTGTGGAAAAGGTGCTTGGACAGGCCGGTTACGAGGAAGTGGCAAAGGCTTACATCCTCTATCGCAAACAGAGGGAAAAGATGCGCACCATGACATCCACGATTCTTGACTACAGGGACGTGGTGAACAGCTATGTGAAGGTGGAGGACTGGCGCGTAAAGGAAAACTCAACCGTGACGTACTCCGTCGGAGGGCTGATCCTGAGCAATTCCGGCGCTGTGACCGCAAATTACTGGCTGTCTGAAATTTATGATCAGGAGATTGCCGACGCTCACAGAAACGCTGATATACATATCCATGATCTGTCAATGCTTACCGGCTACTGCGCGGGCTGGTCGTTAAAGCAGCTCATTCAGGAAGGGCTCGGCGGAATAACCGGAAAGATTACCTCCGCTCCGGCAAAGCACCTCTCCGTTCTGTGCAACCAGATGGTGAATTTCCTTGGCATAATGCAGAACGAATGGGCGGGAGCACAGGCGTTTTCGTCATTTGACACCTATCTTGCTCCTTTTGTAAAGGTGGACAATCTGGAGTATTATGACGTAAAGAAGTGCATAGAGTCGTTTATCTACGGTGTAAATACTCCCAGCCGCTGGGGGACGCAGGCTCCGTTCTCAAACATTACGCTCGACTGGACGGTTCCAGACGATCTGGCGGAGCTTCCGGCCATCGTGGGCGGTAAGGAGATGCCGTTTAAATATAAGGACTGCAAGAAAGAGATGGACATGGTCAACAAGGCGTTCATTGAGACCATGATCGAGGGAGACTCAAACGGGAGAGGCTTCCAGTACCCGATCCCGACATATTCGATTACAAAGGATTTTGACTGGTCCGATACGGAGAATAACAGGCTTCTCTTTGAGATGACGTCAAAATACGGCACGCCCTATTTCTCCAACTACATTAATTCGGACATGCAGCCCAGCGACGTCCGCAGCATGTGCTGCCGTCTGCGTCTTGATCTGCGCGAGCTCAGAAAAAAGACCGGCGGGTTCTTCGGTTCCGGAGAGAGCACGGGCAGCGTGGGAGTAGTCACAATCAATCTGCCAAGGATCGCGTATCTTTCCGCAAACCGCGACGAGTTTTTTGCAAGGCTTAATCACATGATGGATGTGGCTGCGCGTTCTCTTAAGATAAAGAGGGGAGTCATTACAAAGCTGCTGGACGAGGGCCTCTACCCTTATACGAAGCGGTACCTCGGATCCTTTGACAATCATTTTTCCACAATCGGTCTGGTGGGAATGAACGAGGCCGGACTGAACGCCAACTGGCTGCGTGCCGACATGACAAGCGAAAAGACCCAGGAATTTGCAAAGGAAGTGCTGAATCACATGCGGAACCGCCTGTCAGACTATCAGGAACAGTACGGCGACCTTTACAACCTGGAAGCTACTCCTGCTGAGAGCACGGCGTATCGTCTTGCAAAGCACGACAAAAAGCGTTTTCCGGCCATTAAGACGGCGGGAAAGCCCGGAGATACGCCTTACTATACCAATTCCTCGCACCTTCCGGTTGACTTTTCGGCGGATATTTTTGACGCCCTTGACATTCAGGACGAGCTGCAGACATTGTATACATCCGGAACGGTGTTCCATGCTTTCCTTGGTGAGAAGCTTCCGGACTGGAAGGCTGCCGCATCTCTGGTGCGGACAATTGCAAACAATTATAAACTGCCTTATTATACGCTTTCACCGACATACTCCATCTGCCGTGAGCACGGTTATCTGGCGGGAGAGCAGAAAACCTGTCCGCAC
Source organism: uncultured Acetatifactor sp. (assembly GCA_947626405.1). GTDB lineage: Bacteria > Bacillota > Clostridia > Lachnospirales > Lachnospiraceae > Acetatifactor. The sequence continues at coordinate 6,228 of CANQSE010000118.1, forward strand.
TGCGGGGCAAAAACCGAGGTTTACAGCCGTATCACAGGTTACTACAGACCGGTTCAGAACTGGAACGACGGCAAGCTGCAGGAGTACGAAAACCGCAAGGAGTACGACGTGGCTCATTCCGTGCTGAAGCGTCCGGCAAGAAGCGTCGTCACACTGTCAAATTTTGCGGAGGACGTTGAGGTAAGCGTGGAGGAACCTAAGAACGTAAGATACCTCTTTACCACAAAAACATGTCCA
>CANQSE010000119.1 GCA_947626405.1 uncultured Acetatifactor sp.
AAGGCGGGGAAGTAAAGCTTATGAGGATATGCGGTTTTCAGAAAACAACCCTGCTGGATTATCCGGAACATGTGGCTGCCACGATTTTTGTGGGGGGATGTAATTTCCGGTGTCCCTTTTGCCACAACGGACAGCTTGTCTTAACGCCCGACGACCAGCCCGAGGTGCCGTGTGACGAGATATTGTCATTTCTTAAAAAGCGCAGAGGGATCCTTGACGGAGTGTGCATTACCGGAGGCGAGCCTACCCTGCAGGAAGGGCTGGCGGATTTTATACGCAGAGTGAAGGAACTTGAATATCTTGTAAAGCTTGATACTAACGGATATCGGCCGAATGTCCTGGAGGAACTGCTGGGCGAGAGACTTATAGATTATGTCGCGATGGACATTAAAGCCTCGCCGGAAGGATACGCGGCGGCTGCGGGATTACAGCATATAGATATGGAAAGAGTGAAAGAAAGCATCCGCATACTTCTCTCCTGCGGCGTGCCGTATGAATTTCGCACAACGGTGGTAAAGGGGATTCACCGTCCTGAGGATTTTGAGGAGATAGGAAAGCTGATAAAGGGTGCAGGAGCATATTATCTCCAGGGGTTCAGGGAGAGCGAGAGTATGATCGGAAGCGGGTATCAGGCTTTTTCCCGTGAGGAGATGGAGAGCATGGCCGCCCTGGCCGGAAAATATGTGGAAAAAGTGAATATTCGGGGTGTAGACGGCTGATTGCGGGCAGGATGTCCGCTTTAATCAGCCGTCTTATTTATGAGCAAAAGCTTATCTTAATGTCAGCTTACCCCATAGTCACCGTCACTTCATAAGATGTGCGCCCCTTCTCGTAAGGGATTATGTTTCCCTCAACAGGCGTGCCGTTTACCGTCATTGACGCCACTCCCTTCTGCACGTTTTCGGGATTCTTCACATGAATATGGTAGGTGCCCTCGCGGAATTTTCTTGTAACGGTAAAGTCACCGAAATTCTCCGGAACGCATGGATCCACGGACAGTCCCCTGTGTGTGGGATAAACGCCGAGAATGTATTGGGAAATATTGACAAAGGTCCATGCCGCAGTACCCGTGAGCCAACTGTTTTTGGCTTCGCCGTGGTACTTGGCGTCGCGTCCCGCAACCATCTGTGAATACACATAGGGTTCGGTGCGGTGGATTTCGCTGATATCCTCTATATAGGCGGGACAGGTTTTTCTGTAAATCTCAAAAGCCCTTTCTCCTCTGCCGAGAACAGTCTCCGCAATGGATACCCAGGGATTGTTGTGGCAGAAGATTCCGGCGTTTTCTTTATACCCGGGAGGATATGAGGAAACCTCGCCCAGCTCGAGATGATACTCGGTGTAAGCGGGCTGAAGAATCATTACGCCGTATTTCGTGTCCAGCTTTTCCTTCACTGAATCCAGTGCGCGCTCTGCAAGCCCTTCCTTTACGCCGACGCCAGCCAGGACGCAGAAGCCCTGGGGTTCAATATAAATCTGCCCCTCCTTACATTCGTGGGAGCCCACCTTGCCGCCGTAAGCATCGTAAGCTCTCAAAAACCATTCGCCGTCCCAGCCGTGGGCAAGTATGGCGTCGTACATGGAGGCGGTTTCCTTTCTGGCTCTTTCGGCCTCGGCCATATCGCCCGTCAGTTCGCAGAGCTGTGCATACTCCTCGCCGTATTTGACAAACATTCCCGCGATAAATACTGATTCCGCAACGGGCCCTTCGCTTGGACCGAAGGTCTGGAAGGACTCTCCGGGGTGCGCTGAAAAGCAGTTCAGATTGAGACAGTCGTTCCAGTCGGCCCTGCCGATTAAAGGCAGCCCGTGGGGACCCTTGTGGTTTACCGTATAGTCAAAAGAACGTTTAAGGTGATCCATAAGAGGTGTGGCCACACTCATATCGTTGTCAAAGGGAACAATTTCAGTCAGTATGGAAGTATCTCCGGTTTCCCTCACATAAGCGCCTGCTCCGGCAATCAGCCACAGAGGGTCGTCGTTGAATCCGCTTCCGATATCTGAGTTACCCTTTTTTGTAAGGGGCTGATACTGATGGTAGGCGCTGCCGTCCTGAAACTGAGTGGAAGCGATGTCTATTATGCGCTCCCGCGCCTTTTCGGGAATAAGGTGGACGAATCCAAGAAGATCCTGACAGGAATCTCTAAAGCCCATCCCTCTCCCTATGCCTGATTCGTAGTAGGACGCGGATCTTGACATGTTAAATGTCACCATGCACTGATACTGGTTCCATGTGTTGACCATGCGGTTGACTTTTTCGTCTCCGGAAGAAACGGTATATCTTGACAAAAGCTCCTTCCAGTAATCCTTAAGCTCGGCAAAAGCCTCGTCTACAGCCGCCTCTGTTTTATATTTTTCAAGCATTTTATGGGCGCGGGTCTTGTTGATGACGCCGTGTGACTCCCATTTTTCGTTCTCCGGATTTTCTATGTACCCAAGGACGAACACATAGGTCTTGCTCTCGCCCGGGTTTAAAGTCAGATCAAGCTGGTGCGAGGCGATAGGGGACCAGCCGCTTGCCATGGAGTTTGTGCAGGCGCCGTTTTCAACGGCCAGCGGTCTGTCCGCCCCTCTGTAGGCTCCGAGAAATTCATCCCGTATCGTGTCAAAGCCGGAGACGGGGGCGTTTACGGAATAGAGTGCATAGTGGTTCCTGCGCTCCCTGTACTCTGTCTTATGGTATATGGTGGAGCCCTCCACCTCGACCTCTCCGGTGCTCAGGTTCCGCTGAAAGTTTTTCATGTCGTCGTCCGCGTTCCAGAGACACCACTCAACGTAAGAAAACACGGAGAGCTTTTTGACGCTGTCGGAACGGTTTGTAATGCTCAGGCGCGAAAGCTCGCAGGAATCGTTCATGGGGACAAAGGTTAAAAGATCGGCTTCAACCTGGTTTTTTGAAGAAACAAAACGGCTGTAGCCTATCCCGTGACGGCACTCATAGCTGTCCAGATCGGTTTTTACCGGCTGCCAGCCCGGATTCCACACAATATCCCCGTCTTTTATGTAAAAATATTTGCCGTTGCCGTCTGCGGGCACGTCGTTGTAACGGTACCTCGTCATGCGCAGCAGCTTTGCGTCCTTATAGAATGTATAGCCGCCGCAGGTGTTGGAGATCAGGGTGTAAAAACCGTTGCAGCCAAGGTAGTTGATCCATGGCAGCGGGGTTTTTGGAGTTGTAATGACGTACTCTTGCCTTGCATCATCAAAATGACCAAATTTCATAGCGCTCTCCTTATTTTTTATTATTTTTTGTCGGCAGAAAGAATAGAACCTCTAAAAAAATTATATATAAGTCGCGCTGAAATTGCAACAGAATAAAAGCTGTAATATGGGACTCCAGTATTGACACAAAAAGTGGCGATTGGTACACTTGCATTAAGGTACTCTTGTCTTTTAAAAACCTGAAGGGAGAGGGAATATGAGATTTGCCGCGGAAAAAGACGCTTTGATATGTCGTCGTCAGGGCGAGACCATAAGGATTGAAGCCTGGGGAAAGGATTCCCTTCGTGTCCGCTCCACGATGCAGGGAAAATTTACAGATAACAGGTGGGCATTGACTGAGGATGTAAAGGAGAGGGACGTTAAAGTCTCCATAGAGAAGGAGGATTGGTGCGGACGCTCCACAGAGACTGCGATTGTAAAAAACGGGCGTATAAAGGCCGTGGTGAATTTTGCGGGGGTAATCTCCTTTTACAGGGACGATACGCTTATCCTTCGGGAATATTTCAGGTGCTATGACGGGACGCTGTCCCATGAGAGCAGGTGTCTGAAGATTGTGGGAAGGGAATGGAAGGGCATTATCGGAGGAAGCGAGTATTCCCTCAGCGTAAAATTTGAGAGCAGAGACGGTGAAAAGCTGTTTGGAATGGGTCAATATCAGCAGCCCTACCTTGACCTTAAGGGCTGTACTCTCGAGCTTGCCCAGCGAAATTCCCAGATATCGGTGCCGTTTGCGGTGTCCTCGCTTGGGTACGGTTTTTTGTGGAACAATCCTGCGGTCGGACAGGTGACCTTCGGTAAAAATTACACGGAGTGGAAGGCGCGTTCCACAAAGGAGATGGATTACTGGATCACGGCGGGGGACACGCCCAGGCAGATTCTTGAAAATTATACGGATGCCACGGGTCATGCAGGTATGTTTCCCGAGGATCTCATGGGACTGTGGCAATGTAAGCTTCGTTACAGAACCCAGGAGGAAGTGCTTTCCGTGGCAAGGCAGTATCACAGGGAGGGAATAAAGATCGATCAAATCGTCATTGACTTTTTTCACTGGACAAGGCAGGGCGACTGGAAGTTTGATCCTGTGTACTGGCCGGATCCTAAGGCAATGACAGAAGAACTGCATTCCATGGGGATAAAGGTCATGGTTTCCGTCTGGCCCTCCGTGGACAGAAAGAGCGAAAACTTTTACCCCATGATGGAGAGAGGACTGCTTATTAAGACAGAGCGCGGAGCCGCCCAGACCTACGACTACCAGGGCGACTGCGTGGAGATAGACCCTTTTAATCCCGAGACAGGCGAATATGTATGGGAGGTGTGCCGGAAAAATTATCTTGATTACGGCATCGACGCTTTCTGGCTGGACAATGCGGAACCTGATTACGGAGTCTATGATTTTGAAAATTACCGATATTTTCAGGGGCCGGCGCTGGAGCTTAGCAATATGTATCCTCAGATGTACAGCCGCATTTTTTATGACGAGATGAGCAGACTGGGGAAGGGGCCTGTGGTAAACCTTCTGCGCTGCGCCTGGGCGGGCTCACAGAAGTATGGGAACGTGGTCTGGTCAGGCGATGTGCCGAGCACATTTGAAGCTCTGGCCGATCAGCTTCAATGCGGGCTTAATATGGGACTTGCCGGAATCCCATGGTGGACAACGGATGTGGGAGGCTTTATGACGGACGACGTTAAGGATCCGGTATTTTTACAGCTTCTTATCAGGTGGTTCCAGTTTGCCGTCTATTCCGCGGTGCTCAGGCTGCACGGCGACAGGGGACCGTATGACATACCTTTGCTGGACGACAGAGACTGGGGCGGCGGCTATATGCACACGGGGCAGCCCAATGAGCTGTGGAGCTATGGCCGGGAAAATTACGCCATTATGAAAAAATACCTCGAAATACGCCTTTCCATGCACGATTATATCAAAGGGCTTTACGAGGAAGCACACATTAACGGCTCGCCTCTGATACGTACTATGTTTTATGAATTTCCCGAGGACAAAAAATGCTGGGAGCTTCAGGATCAGTATATGTTTGGAGACAGGTATCTTGTGGCGCCGATTCTTCATCAGGATCAGTTTGAGAGAAGCGTATATCTTCCCGCCGGACGCTGGATGCTGACTTCGACGCAGGAGATCACGCAGGGCCCCGCCACAGTGAATGTGGCCGCTCCCTTGGATTATATGCCTGTATTTGAAAAATGCGGGGATGTTGACACGAAATAAAAGACGCGATAACATATAGTTATATACTGTAAATTGCCACGGGCGTATTGGTGCGCGTTTTGGGAGATTTGATATGGCATGGATGTTTTTAACGACAGCATTGTCAGCTTGTGCGCTGGGGTGCATAATATATCTGATAAGCCGGTTTCACAGATTCGGTTTTATCCGCAAAGCAGGTGAAAGAAACAGACTGGCGGGCTGGCTCCTTGCCGCTTTGCCGGTGGCGGCTCTGTTTCTTTTTGCCCTGAAAAACCTTTTTACTATGATTGTGGTGGTGCTCCATCTGGCGGTGTTCTGGATAATTGCGGATCTGGCGGCGTGGATCATAAGAAAATGTCTTAAAAAGCAGCGAACAAGGTATGTCGAGGGAGCCGCCGCATTGATTTTCACTTTTTTGTATCTCTCGGCGGGATGGTACAACGATCATCATGTGACGGGAACATTTTATGAACTGAAACCAGACAAGGAGCTGGGACAGGATGTACTCAGGGTAGCGTTTATTGCGGATTCTCATCTGGGCGTCACGATGGACGGTGAAAAATTTGCCGATGAAATGGAAAAACTGGGCCGGGAAAATCCTGATATTGTCATTGTTGCGGGAGATTTTGTGGACGATGATTCCGTGCGCGAGGACATGGAGACGGCGTGCAGGGCGCTCGGAAGCCTTGAAACCACCTTCGGCGTGTATTTTGTGTTCGGCAACCATGACAGGGGATATTATGGTGAGGGATACCGCGATTTCACGGCTGAGGATCTGACTGAGGCGCTCCGCAAAAACGGAGTCTTTGTGCTTGAAGATGAAAGCGTTCTTATAAACGACAGCTTTTATATTATCGGCAGAAAAGACAGGAGTGATCCGACTCATGAGTCGATGGACGCCGTTATTGACGGGCTGGATAGTTCCAGATATATGATTGTGGCGGATCACCAGCCAAACGATTTCGAGGGCGAGTCGGCCGCAGGAGTTGATCTGGTG
>CANQSE010000120.1 GCA_947626405.1 uncultured Acetatifactor sp.
CGCCGTCTCCGGCATTTATAACCGGAATTTTTGATCTTTCCGCCGCAACCATCGGCGCTCCCTCTTTCGGGTGGCGCATGGCGCAGATATCGGCATAGCATGAGATGACGCGGATTGTGTCGGAGACGCTTTCGCCCTTTGCCGCGGATGAAGAAGCCGCGTCGGAAAAGCCGATCACGCGGCCGCCCAGGCGCGTCATTGCGGATTCAAAGCTTAAACGCGTTCTTGTGCTGGGCTCGTAAAAGCAGGTTGCAAGTATTTTTCCGTCGCAGGCGTGGGCATATTTTGCGGGATTGCGCTCTATGTCCGAGGCCAGATCAAAAAGCCTGTCCAGCTCCTCAGTGGAAAAATCCAGCGGACTCATCAAGTGTCTCATTGTGGAACCCTCCTTTTTCTATGACAGTAAACCGGAAAAAAGCCGAAGGCAAAGCCTTCGACTTTTTGCTACGACTGAAATGATAACAGTTCTTCCGCTGTTTTTCTCTTTGGCGCGGCGGGAGATTCATCGGGATAGCCAACGGCAATCAGAGCGGCGAGCTCTCTGTCGTCGGGGAGATCTAAAAGCGCGGACGCTTCACTCTCGTTAAAGAGTCCCATGATTACAGTCCCAAGACCCTGTTCGTATGCGGCAAGACAAAACGCCTCGCTTGCAATGCCGGCATCATACATCTGCCTGCGGTCGCCCTTGGGGGTGGAGAAAGAACCGTCCCTCTCATAGCCGCATCGTCCCTTTACGAACGTTACTGCGATAACGGTGGGCGCGCTCTCCATAATAGCCGTGTTTCCCTGCCAGTCCGTACACCTGGAAAGGGCGGCTTTCTTTTCACCCTCAACGGCAATGTAGCGCGTGATCTGGGTGTTTTTCCAACTGGGGGCATATGAGGCGGTCTCCACAACCTTTGAAAGCAGTTCCCGCGGGATGGGAGTTTGGGTAAACCGGCGCACACTTCTTCTGTTCCGGATACATTCTGACGCAGTCATTCTGAAACCTCCTGAACATTCATATTTGCTTTATGATAACACGTCCGCGGACGACTTTCAATGGGAAATAAAGATTTTTTATGTGCCAAAAATATTTGCCATATGGAAAAGTATCTGGTATTATTTTAAGAGAGAGCTTTATGGCGGCGTAAGAAGGGCCATACATTGCGGAGGACGAAAATCCGGCGATGCGCCGGACCGCATGGAACGCTCCGGAATGGAGGATAACAATGGAATACAAAGAAAGAAAACGGTGGTTATTTTTTGGTCTGCCCTTTACCTTTACCAAGTACATGATAAGGGAAGATATGATAACGGTTGATACTGGCCTGTTTAAAACGGTAGAAAACGACTGTTATATGTATAAAGTACAGGATGTCCAGCACAGCGCTTCGCTTTTGGAAAAAATGTTTAAGCTTGGCACCGTGATATGTTATACGGGAGACACCACGCACCCGCAGCTTTATCTTAGTCACATCAAAAATTCAAAGGCGATAAAGGAATTTATTCTGGAGCAGTCTGAAAAGGCGCGTCTGAAGCGCCGCACCGTCAACATGCTTGACATCGGGTCCGGAGCTGTTGACGATATTGACGTTGACGATTAAAAAGCTGCGTGACGAATTTTACATAAACGACTATTGCGGCGGATGAGCTCTGCAATGCGGTTTACAACCGTCATGGCAGGGCCTTTTGCCTGTGGGAGTCTGATTTTAAGAGCCGCTCAAACAAAAGGCCGGCCGCAAACCAGCAGGGAGCGTAATCGAGGCGTATGACGCGTCCAACGTTCCATCGGCTGCCGCCGTAATCCCAGGGGCAGAAAGAACGCTGTCTTAAAAGGCGCCCCGTGAAAAATTCGGTGGAAAATATCAGGCTCATATAGGTCATCCCGCGGATCCACGCGGGTTTTCCGTGAAGAAGGCGGACGACGGGAGTAAGGGCTGCGGCGCAGCCGTATATGGGAAACATCCAGAGTGAGGTGTTTCCTTTAAGCGTCATGTCTCTGCGGCGCAGTGCGCCGCCGGCGGTGAAGATTATCTCCATGCACCAGCCCGTGAGACCGCACTTTAAAAAGTTTTTGACAAATGGCGGGGCGGGTCGTTTCATGATGTAACACTCCTTTCGCGGAAGTATGACAGTGAAAATATAACTGTGTTAGTATTGCCGGTAAAATTAAAAATATGACGGGCGCACATAATGTTCTTTTTTTATGGAGGGATGCGGCATGACTGAGAAGCAGGTCATGGATTATATTGAACAGACGGGCTCTCTCGGGATTGTTCCCGGACTGGACAGTATACGTGAACTCTGCGCAAGGCTGGGAGATCCTCAAAAGGAGCTGAAATTTATCCATGTGGCGGGGACAAACGGGAAAGGATCAGTCTCGGCCTTTATCGCGCGTGTGCTGCAGGAGGCAGGATACGTTGTCGGAAGATACATATCACCAGTTATTTTTGAATACCGTGAAAGGATCCAGATAAACGGGAGGATGATTACAAAAAACGCCCTCTGCCGTGGAATGGAGCGGATCAGGGAAGTGTGCGAAGGTATGACGGCGGAGGGACTTTTGCACCCAACGACGTTTGAGATGGAGACTGCGCTTGGTTTTTTGTATTTTCGTGACAGGCGCTGCGACGTCGTGGTCCTTGAAGCAGGAATGGGGGGACTGACGGATGCCACCAACATTGTCGAAAATACGCTGGAAGCCGTGATCACCTCAATCAGTATGGATCACATGAAGTATTTGGGAAATACTCCCGTCAGGATCGCAGAGCAAAAAGCAGGCGTTATCAAACCTGGCTGCACCGTGGTAAGCGCGTGGCAGCGGGACGAGGTTGCGGATGTCCTTCAGAGGAGGGCGTCGCAGCTTGGATGTAAAATGGTACTGGCGGACAAAGGAAAACTGAAAAACGTCCGTTATGGATTGGAGCGTCAGCGCTTCGGGTATGGCGCACGGGGGAAAGTAGAGATTTCGCTTGCCGGCAAATATCAGATTGACAACGCGGCTCTTGCCCTGGAAGCCATAGATGCGTTGAGGGAGAAAGGATTTTCCGTTTCTGACGAGCACATTTTAAAGGGAATGAGGGAGACGAAATGGTTCGGACGTTTTACAATTATAAGGAAGCATCCGTTATTTATTGTGGACGGCGCCCATAACGAGGATGGTGCAAAAAGACTTGCGGAATCTGTTACTTTTTATTTTACAAACCGACGGATTATATATATAATGGGGATATTGAGGGATAAGGAATACGACAAGATCATTGCCCTGACACAGTCTTATGCAGACCAGATTATCACGGTGGCTTCACCCGGGAACCCGAGGGCGATGTCAGCCTGCGAGCTTGCAGGGGAAGTGTCAAAGCTGCATCCGAAGGTGACGGCGGCGGACAGCCTGGAGGAGGCGGTGGAGATGAGCCTTTTGCTGGCCGGCAGCGGGGACGTAATCATTGCCTTTGGTTCTCTTTCTTATCTGGGCAGGCTTGCAAAGATTGTGGATGCAGTCTCAGGGAAGGCGGAGCGAAACAAAAATGGTAGATCAAAACAAGATAAAAGAAGCGGTAAAACTCATACTTGAGGGAATCGGCGAGGACCCTGACAGAGAGGGTCTGCGTCAGACGCCGGAGAGAATCGCCAGAATGTATGAGGAAATTTTTTCGGGGATGCAGTCCGATGGCAGTCGGGAGCTGTCGAGAGTCTTTTCGGTTGACAACAGCGAGATGGTGCTGGAAAAAGACATTACTTTTTATTCCATGTGCGAGCACCACATGCTTCCCTTTTACGGAAAGGTCCATGTGGCTTATGTGCCGGACGGCAGAGTGGTCGGGCTGAGCAAGCTGGCCAGGACGGTGGAGATTTACGCCAGGAGACTGCAGGTGCAGGAGCGCATGACCGGACAGATTGCGGATGCCGTGATGGAGTTTCTATCTCCCCTCGGCGTTATGGTGGCTGTCGAGGCGGAGCACATGTGCATGACGATGAGAGGAATCAAAAAGCCTGGCAGCACGACGGTCAGCGTTGCGGCAAGAGGCGTTTTTAAGGACAATGTACAGCTTCAGGAGAGATTTTTTGCAATGTTAAAGCTGTAGACGGGCGGTGGGAGCGATGGAGAGGATTGACAGGATTGTGACGCATCCCGTCTTTTTGGAATGTGTGGAGAAGAACAGACTTGCCGAGACTGACAGAAAATACTGCCGCCACGACATGTCGCATTTTATAGATGTGGCAAGAATTGCGAGGATCCTTTGCCTGGAGGAAAAGCTTGATATCGACGCGGAGCTTGTCTATGCGGCCGCACTGCTGCACGATATCGGAAGGTACCGTCAGTATGAGGACGGTACGCCGCATGAGGAGGCGTCTGCCGAGATAGCCGCAGGCATACTTGAAGACTGCGGGTTCGGGCGCGGGGACGCGGAGCTTGTGACGGAGGCGATCTTAAGCCACAGAGACAGGGGCATACCGGAAGATAAGGGGTTAAAAGGGCTGTTATACAGGGCTGACAAGGCCAGCAGGCTGTGCTTTATGTGCAGCGCCCGCGGGGATTGCAGATGGCCGGATGAAAAGAAGAACCAACAAACCCTGTTTGTTTGAAATTTGTGCCGGAGCGTCACAAATTGCCATGATGGCAGACGCGAATTTGAGATTCGCGTCGCCTCGTCGCGTAAAACGCTCAAAGGCGAATTAATTCGCCTTGGAATGGTGATTATATGAAAATAGGAAACAGGGAATTTCAGACCAGGGGCCGCACATATGTGATGGGGATTCTGAACCTGACCCCCGATTCGTTTTCCGACGGCGGAAAATGGAATGCTCCTGACGCCGCGCTGTTTCATGTGGAGGAGATGGTAAGCATGGGAGCCGATGTGATTGACATTGGCGGAGAGTCTACAAGACCCGGCTACATAGAGATATCTCCACAGGAGGAAACAGAAAGAGTAGCGCCTGTTATTGAAAAGATCAGGGCAAGATTTGATATCCCGATATCACTCGACACCTGGAAATGGCAGGTGGCAAAAGCCGGTATCAATGCAGGGGTTGACATGATTAACGATATATGGGGTCTTACGCGCGGCGGGAGCATGGCGTCAGTGATCTCAGAAAGCGGACTTCCCTGCTGTCTGATGCACAACCGCGAACAGGCCGTGTACGACAATTTTATGCAGGATGTGAAAAGCGACCTTGAAAGGACGCTGTCTCTGGCGGATGCCGCGGGAATCCAAAGGGATAAGATTATTCTTGACCCCGGGGTGGGATTTGCAAAGAGCTATGAGCAGAATCTTGAGATTATGGCGCGTATAGAGGAGCTTAAGACGTTTGGGTGTCCGCTGCTGTTAGGGTGCAGCAGAAAGTCCGTGATAGGGACGACCCTCGGACTGCCGGTGGAGGAAAGGCTGGAGGGGACACTGGCGGCATCGGTGTTCGCCGCGTTAAAGGGAGTAATGTTCGTGAGGGTACACGATGTGAAGGAAAATCTTCGCGCTATTAAAATGACGGAGGCTATATTGGCGGCCGGGACATGATAAGCAATGGAAGGAAGGAAACAAAGACATGATGCAGGAAATACAGGACGACGAGATAAGAATCGAACAACTTGAGGTGTTTGCACATCATGGCGTATTTGCGGAGGAACAGGAAAAGGGCCAGATTTTTGTGGTAAATGCCGTATTGTATACGGATATTCACAGGGCGGGTCTTGAGGACAATCTTTTCTATACAATTGATTACGGCCAGATATGCCAGTTCATCACGAGCTGGATGCAGGAGAATACTTATCAGCTCCTCGAAGCCGTGGCGGAAAAGCTGTCAAAGGCCATCCTGTTAAAATATGACAGAGTTACCGCGGTGAGACTTGAGATACGCAAGCCTCAGGCTCCAATTCCGCTTCCGTTTGGCTATGTCTCCGTTAAGGTATACAGACAGTGGCACACCGCCTATCTTGCAATGGGATCAAACATGGGCGACAAGGTACACTATATCAACGGGGCGATTCGCGCGCTGACAGCTCACCCTCAGATTAAAGTCAAAAAGGTTTCCGATCTGATCCAGTCAAAGCCTTACGGGGTGCTGGATCAGGACGATTTTTTAAACGGCGTTCTTGAAATTGAGACGCTTCTGTCGCCGGAGGAGCTGCTGGACGCCATCCATGATATCGAGGACGCGGCGGGGAGAGTGCGTGTGAGACGCTGGGGGCCCAGAACGCTCGATCTTGACCTGTTGTTTTACGATAAGATTGTGTATGAGTCCGATAATGTCGTTATCCCGCATGTCGATATTCAAAACAGGGATTTTGTGCTGGAGCCGCTGAGCACTCTTGCGCCAAACTACAGGCACCCCATTTTGGGGAAAACAGTGCTGCAGATGCTTCAGGAGCTTACAAGGCAGAAGCAGGAAAAAGCCAGGGCACAGCAGGAAAACGCCAGACTCCAGGCGGCTAAAGAG
>CANQSE010000121.1 GCA_947626405.1 uncultured Acetatifactor sp.
AAAAAAGCAAGGAAAACCTTGCAAAATAAGGGAAAATTTTAATTGGGATCAACTGACAAGTGGCAAACTCGGGAGGAGGATTACGACGCCCTGCAGGATGTGGAGTAATATACAATAACGGAAATCTTTTTCGGGAGCTGCCATTCCGGTCAAAACCGGAGGCGGCTCCTGTTTTTTATAAAAAAGATGACATTTGCCGTTTTGATTGTTATAATACAGATATATAAATTTTGCAGTCTGACGGATAAAGGCGGTATAAATCATGCAGAGTTATATCATGGCGCTCGACCAGGGCACTACAAGTTCAAGGTGTATTTTGTTTGACAGGTCCGGAAATATCTGCTCCATGTCACAGAAGGAGTTTACGCAGATATATCCGAAGCCCGGCTGGGTCGAGCACAATCCCAAGGAAATCTGGTCGTCACAGCTTGCCGTCGCCACTGAGTCAATGGCGATGCTTGGAGCCGCCCCAAATCAGATTGCCGCAATCGGCATCACAAACCAGCGGGAGACTACAATCCTTTGGGACAGGCGCACGGGAGAGCCTGTATACAACGCTATAGTATGGCAGTGCAGGCGGACCTCTGATATGATCGAAGACCTGAAAAAAGACGGGTTCGACAGGCTGATAAAGGAGAGGACGGGGCTTGTGCCGGATGCGTATTTCAGCGCTTCAAAAATCGCGTGGATTCTGCAAAACGTTCCGGAAGCCGCGGAGCGCGCCGCACGCGGCGAGCTTATGTTCGGAACCGTGGACACCTGGCTGATATGGAACCTGACAAGAGGGGCCGTCCATGTTACCGATTATACAAACGCTTCACGCACAATGCTTTTTGATATTCACAGGCTCTGCTGGGACGGGGAGATTCTGGAGAGATTCGGTATTCCTCCCGTTATTCTGCCAGAAGTCATGCCGTCCGGCACGTTGTTTGGTTACACGGATCCGACAGTGCTCGGCGGGCGTATACCAATCGCGGGAGCGGCCGGAGATCAGCAGGCGGCGCTGTTCGGACAGTGCTGCTTCGAGCAGGGAGAAGTAAAAAATACGTACGGCACTGGATGCTTTCTTTTGATGAACACGGGCGGCAAGGCGATAGAGTCAGAGTCAGGACTTCTGACCACCATTGCGGCGGGAACGTCCGAAAAACCGGAGTACGCACTTGAGGGCAGCGTGTTTGTTGCGGGAGCGGGGATTCAATGGCTGCGCGACGGTATGCGTATGCTGCGGACGGCGGAGCAGTCTATGGAGTATGCCACGGCTGTTGACGATACCGCCGGAGTATATATAGTGCCTGCGTTTGCCGGGCTTGGAGCGCCGTACTGGAATCAGTTTGCCCGTGGAACGGTAGTGGGAATCACAAGAGGATGCACAAAGGAGCATTTTATCCGTGCGGCTCTTGAATCCATAGCGTATCAGACTGCGGATGTGCTCAGGGCAATGGAGCGCGACAGCGGAATCAGCCTTAAGAGTCTCAGGGTGGACGGCGGCGCCAGCGCAAATGACTTTCTCATGCAGTTTCAGTCCGATATCCTTGATATACCGGTTCACAGGCCGCACTGTATCGAGACTACGGCGTTAGGCGCCGCGTATCTGGCGGGTCTGGCGGCGGGATACTGGAAGGACAGAGATGAAATCCGTGAAAACTGGCGGCTTGGCAGAGTGTTTTCGCCGGTAATGGACGATAAAAGGCGCAGCCTGCTTCTGAAGGGATGGAAAAGAGCGGTAAAATGCGCACTGGCATGGGCCGGCGACGCGGAGGAAATCTGACGCTGACGCGCTGTTTTTTTACAAAACAAACCTTGTTTGTTTGTGAATTTGAGATTTGTATCGTACCGTCGCGTATAAACACAGGGCGAATAAATGCATAAACGCAGGGCGAATAAATACATAAACGCAGGGCGAATAAATACATAAACGCAAGGCAAATAAATGTATAAACGCAAGGCGAATAAATTTGCATGGAAAGGAGATCAAAATGCTGGTAAAAAAATATAAGGATATGTTGTCAGGGAAATCGGTTATCAGGCAGCTTTCCGAGTTTGCCACTGCCAGAGGGCAGGAGATAGGGTACGATAACGTGTTTGATTACAGCCTTGGAAACCCTTCCGTGCCTGTACCGGAGGAATTGACAGACAGGCTTATCGAGCTTGCACGGCTGGACACTCAGACTGTTCACGGCTACAGCCCGAGTCTCGGCATTACCGATGTAAGGGAGGCCGTGGCTGCTTCTCTCGAAAAGAGGTTTGGACTGCCCTATCGCAAGGAGCATATTTTTATGGCTTCCGGAGCCGCCGGAGCCCTGGCCCACGCATTTCGGCTTGTGACTGAGCCGGGGGACGAAATTCTGACATTTGCGCCGTTTTTCCCCGAATATCATCCGTATGTAGATCTTACGGGCGCGGTGCTTAAGGTTGTTCCGCCCGACACGGAAAGCTTTCAGATTAATTTTGAGAAATTTTATGAAATGCTTACGGAAAAGGTAATGGCCGTGCTGGTGAACACGCCCAACAATCCTTCGGGCGTGGTTTATTCCGCCGAGACGCTCACAAAGCTTGCAAATATCCTGAGGGAGAAATCCGCCGAGTACGGTCACACAATTTACCTGATTTCAGACGAGCCTTACAGGGAGATTGTGTTTGAGGGTAAGGAGGCTCCCTGTGTCTCGGCCTTTTACGACGATACAATTATGTGTTATTCCTTTTCAAAGGCTCTGTCGCTGCCGGGTGAGCGCATCGGCTATGTTGCGATCAATCCGCGCTGTCCGGACGCGGAGCTGATGGTCAACATGTGCGGACAGATTTCAAGGGGAATAGGGCATAACTGCCCCGCTTCGCTTTTTCAGCTTGTGATTGCGCAAATGCTTGACAAGACGGCGGATCTGAGCGTCTATGAAACCAACAGGGATATCCTGTACAGGGAATTGACTGATATGGGATTTACCTGCGTAAAGCCCGGGGGAACATTTTATATATTCCCCAAAGCAATGGAGGAGGACGCAAAAATATTCTGCCGTAAGGCGACGAAATACGATCTTATCCTTGTTCCGGGCGATACCTTCGGAGCGCCGGGGTATTTCCGCATGGCATACTGTATCGACACTGAAAAGGTGAAGCGATCTATTGAACCTTTGAGAAGGTTTGTGAGAGAAGAATACGGTGTATAGCAGAAGGGTGGAATGATTTATGTATCAGGCGGGACTTGTCCTGGAGGGCGGCGGAATGAGAGGAATTTACACCGCGGGGGTCCTGGATTTTTTCCTTGATAAAGGAATAGAGTTTTCCAGCGTATATGGCGTTTCCGCAGGAGCCTGCCATATGTGCAGCTATCTGTCAAAGCAGAGGGGACGCGCGGCGGAAGTTGGGATCGATTATCTTAAGACGAGACGCTACTGCAGCCTTGAGAGCCTTATTACAACGGGAGATTTGTTTAATGTTGATATCTGCTATTCCCTCATTCCGGAATATCTCTATCCCTACGATTACGAAGCATTTAAAAACTACAGGGGGAAGGCGTACAGCGTTGCCACGGACATCGCCACCGGAAAACCGGAATACTTCCGCATACGCGACATGAAGGATGATATTTCAAAAATAAGAGCCTCAGCTTCCCTGCCGTTTGTCGCAAGAAGGGTGAAAATCGACGGAAAATATTATCTGGACGGCGGAATTAGCGACGCTATACCGCTGGAGAGGTCCGTTTTGAGCGGAAATCTTAAAAATGTCGTGGTTATGACAAAGGAGGTCGGATACGTCAGAAAGCCGTCAAAAACCCTGGGCCTTATAAGGGCGCGGTATTTAAGGTATCCTAAAATATATGCGCTTATGGCGGATCGGCATATACGGTATAACGCGCAGCTTGCCTATATAGAAGAACAGAGCCGCAAGGGCAGGGCATTTGTCATCCGTCCTCAGACGGCCGGCGACGTGGGCAGGATTGAAAAGGATCCCGAGAAGCTATGGGCGCTTTACAGGCAGGGATATGACGATGCCGCGGGCAGGTATGAGGAGCTGATCCGCTTCCTTGAGGATGTACAGGAGTGAGCACGCTCGGGAGCGGGTATACGCATAAGTGAATATGCTCAGAAGTAAGCATGTGACAGGGTGAGTATACGCCGTAATGAGCATACGCCGGAGTAATTTGGCATACGCAGGGATCAAAACCTGCATGACGTGAGCCGTGCTGTCATAATACTATAACTGATGGAAAGGATTTGAGGAAAGATTATGTGGGAAATCATCAAGGCGATAATATACGGAATTGTGGAGGGAATAACAGAATGGCTTCCGATCAGCAGCACCGGACACCTGATACTGGTGCAGGAGCTGATTCCGTTTAAGGGCTCACAGGGAGGAATCACGGATGTTGACGCTTTTTTCGAGATGTTTGAGGTCGTGATCCAGCTTGGGGCCATACTGGCTGTTGTCCTGTTGTTCTGGAACAGGATATGGCCCTTTGATCTTACGGGAAAATCTTCTTTTCTGAAAAAGGACGTCTGGACGCTGTGGTTTAAGATTCTGGTGTCGTGCGTACCTGCCGCTGTGATCGGCATATGCTTTGACGACGTGTTTGACGCGCTGTTTTACAATCCGCCCTGTGTGGCAATGGCGTTAATTATTTTCGGAATCGCTTTTATCCTGGTAGAAAACTGGAACAGGAACAGAAGGCCAAAAGTGACGAGACTGTCACAAATATCATATCAGACCGCGCTCATGATCGGCGTGTTTCAGGTTATTGCCGCGGTGTTTCCGGGCACGTCACGCTCGGGAGCGACAATTGTGGGAGCGCTTATGATAGGCGTATCACGTACGGTGGCGGCGGAGTATACGTTTTTTCTTGCGATTCCGGTCATGTTCGGAGCCAGCCTGTTAAAGGTGTTTAAATTCGGGCTGAATTTTACGGGTATGGAGCTTGCGATTCTCCTTACCGGAATGGTTGTTTCATTTGTGGTGTCGCTATTTGTTCTGAGATTTTTGATGAACTATATCAAAAAACATGATTTTAAAGCGTTTGGATGGTACCGGATTGTCCTCGGCGTGATTGTCCTTGCGTATTTTTGGATTTTTAAATAGTCTGAACTGTTACAATTTGCTTAAAAGAATCAAATATGTATAGTTGACATTTTTCTGGAAATAGAATAAACTGTTTTTAGCAAACAGGTCTTGAAGTATTTATAAGACTTGTTGGGGAGAATAAAACAGAAAAAAGGTCACGTTGAGAAGAAGGGAGAGGTTGACATGGCAGCACCCAAAAAAAGCGTTAAGCCTGTGGCTAAGGCTGCAGAGACAGTAAAGAAGGCAGAGACGGTTAAGGTTCAGGATAAGGAGCCCGTTGCCGTTTCCGCAGAGGCGCCCAAGGCAAAAGCTGAGGAGAAGAAGCCGGCTGAGAAGCCTGCGGCCGCCGCAAAGAAAACCGCGGTGAGAAAGACCGTAAAGAAAGCTGAGCAGAAGAATGTACTTCATGTACAGTATTCCGGCAAGTCCTATTCACAGGATGAGCTTCTGAAGATGGCAAAGGACGTATGGAAGTACGACTTAAAGCAGAAGGTCAGGGAGCTTGCAAGCATCGAGCTCTACGTAAAGCCTGAGGAGAACAAGGTTTATTATGTAATGAACGATGAGTTTACAGGCTTTTTCAACATCTGAGCACTGCGGAAAATGAAGACGGACACGGCACGGCCCGCAGGGGGTTGTGTCGTGTTTTTGTGTCTTTATAATTATTTTAGAAATAAAATGAAATAAATAAGTTGACAATAGATATGGTAAGTGATATTTTATCTTTAGCAGATGTTAGCACTCTCTTACGACGAGTGCTAACAGAGAGAAAGGGGAAGTGCAGGGAGTGGATCTGGACGAGCGAAAAAAGAAAATTTTGCAGGCAGTCATCCGCAATTATCTGGAAACGGGCGAACCTGTGGGAAGCAGAACCATTTCAAAATACACTGACCTGAATCTAAGCTCTGCGACCATACGAAACGAGATGGCTGACCTGGAGGAGATGGGCTATATCCTGCAGCCCCACACTTCTGCGGGAAGGATACCTTCAGACAGGGGATATCGTTTTTATGTGGATGCGCTGATGGAGGAAAAAGAGCGCGAGGTTGTGGAAAAACAGGAAATGCTGGTGGAGAGACAGGACAGGATGGAGACGATGCTGAAACAGCTCGTCAGGGTCCTTGCCCAGAATACGCAGTACGCAACCATGATTTCGGCGCCGACGTCAAAGCGGAACAAGTTAAAGTTTATCCAGCTCTCCCGCATGGATTTAAACCAGCTTCTGGCGGTGATCGTCACGGAGGGGAACGTGGTGAAAAACAACATTCTCTCGGTGAACGGCGAACTGGACGACGAGACGCTGTTAAAGCTTAACCTGCTTTTGAACACGCATTTAAACGGCCTGGCGCTTGACGAT
>CANQSE010000122.1 GCA_947626405.1 uncultured Acetatifactor sp.
CACCCGCCCAGTCGCTTCCATATTCCCGAAAGTAAGCGATATACTCTCCGTCACCTGTCACGTCAAAATCATATATGACACCGTCGCGGATTCCAATTTTATCAGGGTCAAACTCTGTCAGTGTACACTTCATCGTGGATGTGTCGTACACCTCCATCCAGCATCGGTTTTCTCTTTTATCCCTGTTTTCAATGTCTACATCCGCGTTTTGTATAACATCATACAACTGATAAATATTTTCCCCATGTACAACGGGCTCCTCTGAATAAAAGGACTCGACATCGGGATCATAGCTTGCGGCGTTTATCCCGTCATGATCAAACTTTACGTAATTTGCCGCCCACAGACCCTGCTCGTCCTTGATATCTCCCGTGACTGCAAAGCCGTTTGTTTTCCAGCCGGCGGTCGTCTCCGCAACAGGCGGTGCCTGCGTAACTTCCTCCGGCTGCTTTTCTGCGCCGCACCCGGCCAGGCACAGCAGGGCAAAAATGGCTGTTCCAAGACATGCTTCCGCAAACCGATTTTTCCTTGTCATACCGTACCTCCTCACTTGAATGCACTTAATAAGTAATCATATAAAATAACTTGTGGCAATTTTTCCGGTCAGCTATTCTCCTGTATGGACAGCATCAACAGCTCCATCGTCAATTCAAAATTCACATTTGCATCAAGTCTGCGCTTTGCCGTCTCCAGCGCATTTAAAATGGTTTCTATCCCCTCGTAGCTGCTTTGCTGTGCCGCGCGGCGAAGCGCCTGGATCTCCTCACGGAATACAAGAAGATTTGCGTCATGCGTTGCCTTAAAAAGCAGCACATCCCTATACCAGACCGCAAAAATATCAAGATAATCATTTATCTCCAATTTGTATTCCGTAATCTTTTTGACAGCCGCTATAATCTCGCCAAGCTCCATGTCGTGTATGTACTTTAACAGTGACAGCGCCTCGGCCTTTACGTTTTCAAAATCATCGCTGGAGGCCAGCGCTTTCGCCTTGCCTATGTTTCCTCTGGCAAACGCCACGCATACCTCCGCCCTGTAATCCGGTACCTGAATCTGTTCCATGAGATATTTTTTGACAAGTTCATCCGGTACCGGTTTCATATTTAAAACCACGCAGCGGCTCAGAATCGTCGGAAGAAGCCCATTGATATTTGAAGTTAAGAGCAGTATCACGGCATAGGCGGGCGGCTCCTCCAGTGTCTTTAAAATAGCGTTCTGCGCCTGCTGGGTCATCTTTTCCGCCTCGTTTATAATATAAACCTTATAAGGGCCGCTGTACGGCTTGATACACACGTCGTTATTGACCTGGGCTCTGACATCGTCCACGCTTATTGTGTTCGGCTTCTCATGAGTCACCCTTATGATATCGGGATGGCTGCCGGACAACGCCTGTTTACATGAATGACACTCCTGACAGGGTTCTTCCTGCCCCCTCTCGCACTGCAGCGCCATCGCAAAAACCTTTGCAATAAACTCTTTTCCGGAGGATTTCTCGCCGCTTATAATGTACGCATGCGAAACCTTCCCGCCGGAAATCGCATTTTTGAGATGTTCCTTGATCTGTTCCTGCCCGATAATGTCCTTAAACTGTGCCATATCCCGTACCCTTCCGCTTCCTGACCGCCACGGCCGCACATGCGTCGCGGCGCTGATAAAACGTATTTCCTTTTAAGTAAATATATCCAGAAGCAGCCCCTGGATCTCCCCTATCTTACCTAATATCATAAGATTATCTTTTTCATCCTTCATCAGCTCCTGAGCAAGCTGATCCAGGTTTTCGTCGATGAGCCTTATAATGCCGTAAACTCTGTGGCGGCCCTTTCTGTCAAGAAAGTTTTCACGCGAAAAAGAATGTGAGTGCGTTACCACTTCGTTTAAAAACTCCTTCACAAGTCCGCGGTAATGCTTCATATCCCTGACATCCCGCCGTTTGGAAAGCTTCTGGCCCTGCATGGTGATCTCCTCCATAAGCGTCTGAAGGCGTGTCTGCAGCTCCGCTTCTTCTATGTTGCTGGCAAGCATAAATTTAAAGCTGCCGTCAACAGGCTGACTTGCCTGTGTCTGTTCCAACGCGGCAGGCTGGCTCACCTGGCCGACTTTGATCTCCATGCGTCGTTCCTCCCTTCCTGCGGCATATTACTGCACCGTTATGTTTTGGGCTATATAAGACCTTATCTCCCCCAGGCAGCGCTCCAGGTCGTCATTTAATTCTACCATAACCGGAGCCATTCTGTCTTCTCCAAAATAATCCTTTAATTCCTACCCTCAATTCTCCGTTATAAGAGACCGGCTATGTGACGATGACCCTGATACGTCCGTTCTCCACTCCCTGTACCATCAATCCCTGCTTAAGGAGTCCTGCAATCCTGCCGCAGTTTTCTGCGGTGATCCTCTCCCCCGGCACAAGCACAGGTATTCCCGGCGGATACAGACTTACAAACTCTCCGCATATTCTCCCCGCACTGTCGGAAAGCTCTCTCTCCTCCATCTCCATGTCCCATGCTTCCGACAGAGGGATCACAGCCGTATGCTCCGCAGGATCCATACTCTTTTGAGCAACGCCGTATTCCCATCCGCTGCGCAGAAATTCGCTTTCCTCCGCGATGCGCGCGGGACGCCGCTCTTTTCCCGACAACGCTCCAAGCTCCCTGTCGATTTCAAGCAGGGCGCGTGTCATCCTGTCATATGCTTCCGCGCCGTCGCATACGGTGAACATTGCCAGCACATAGCTTTCACCGGCCATTTCCGTCTGCAGCCGATAACGGCAAAGCAGTCTGTCATACAGCTCCTTTCCGCTGATACCGGCTTCTCTCACGGAAATCACGAGCTTTCCCAGATCCTGCCTTTCCCTGTCGTATGGCAGAAACTTAAGGACACGGCATGCCTTTAAATCCTCCAGCATCCTCTCATAACGCCGCGCAAACACATTCATCGCGCTTACGCCTTCCTGTCTCATAAACCGTAGTGCGCTGTCAATACTTGCCATAAGCAGGTAAGAAGGGCTGCTGGTTTGATAAATGCGAAGAAAGCGACGCAGCCTGTTTCTGTCTATACGGGGTCCCGACACATGCAGGAGTGCGGACTGCGTAAGCGCAGGCAGCGTCTTATGCACGCTGTGGATCACAATGTCCGCCCCCGCCTGGCAGCTATTTTCGCATGACTCCCTTGTAAGTCCCAGATGGGCGCCGTGAGCCTCGTCTACAATAAGCGGGATGTCTTTTTCATGTACAATCCTGACAATCCGGCGTATATCCGCAATTCTCCCCTCATAAGTGGGCGAGACTAAAATTACGGCCCCGATGTCCGGCTCCTTTTCCAGTGCGTCGCTCACCTGTTTAGGCGTGACCGCATCCACAATATCATAATCCTCCATAAACGGCGGGTACAGATAGGCGGCCCTAAGCCCTCTCAGATAAACTCCGTGGTAAACCGACTTATGACAGTTTCGCGCCATAAGAATACGTCCTCCCACCGGCAGCGCCGCACTGACGGCGCTCAGCACGCCCGCCGTGCTTCCGTTTATGAGGTAAAAACTCTCCTCTGCGCCGTAAAGCTCCGATGCCTCATTCTGCAGTCTTTTCAGAATATCCACCGGGTCATGCAGATTGTCAAATCCTTCGATTTCCGTAATGTCATCGCCGCATATCTCGGGGCGCAGATCGCCTGCCCCACGCCGCTTATGACCAGGCATATGATAGGGATAAATCCCGCTTTCTCTGTTTTCTCTGAGCTTTTCAAACAGGCTTTCCACTTTGGTCTTCCTTCAGCTTATCAATGATGATCCCGTGTCCTTTCCTAAGGCGCAGCATCTCTCTAAGAAAGCACCATTTGTCCGCGGCCGTCACGATCCACGCCTCCCTGCACACTGGCGGCACAACTGTCAGCGGCCACATGTGTTTTACAATGATATCCCGTTCACGGGGCGTAAGCTTATATTCCCTTGAAGCATTTCTGAGCGCTCTGCCCGGGTGATAAAATCCGTGAAGCCTGTGAGGATTCTCATAGTCAGGAATGTGCCAGTCGTATAAAAAATAGTCATGGAGCAGGGCGCCTCTTATCAGCTCCCTGCGGTTACAGCGAATATGCAGGGCTTCGCTGATGGCAATACTGCACATAGCCACATCCTTCACATGATCGTTTACCGTCATGTTTCCGTGCTGCTTATGCGCCCGCGTGCTTTTAAAATTTTGCGACTCCAATATATCCGGAGCTGCTTTTTTCACTTTTTTCCATCCGCGGCGATAGCTATCAAGCTCTTTTCTCCACCGCTGCGACTGCCTGACCGTTCGTCTCATTTTTATGTCTTTCCTGTTAATTTTTCCAACACGCCGACCGGAAATTCACGATTTTAATCCCCATTCCAAGGCGAATTAATTCGCCTTGGGCGTTTCTACGCGTGTGAGAAATAAGCTATCAAGCTTATTTCTCACACTATGTCTCCTGAGGCGCCGTCTCAGACTCCTGCATATCCTGACCTGCCGTCTCAGGATCCGGCAATTCCTCGCCTTCCGGCGCTACCGGAGGTTCATAATAGTAACAAACAACCGGAAATCCCGTACTCACATACTGATAAATCTGTTCAGCCATTGCAGGCGGCAGATTGATACACCCGTGGGAGCCGTTGTTTAGATAAATATCACCCCCAAAAGCTCTGCGCCAGCTTGCATCGTGCATCCCGTAATTCCCGTAAAATGGCATCCAGTATTTTACCGGTGTCTCATAGTCCTGCCCGCGAAGTACAGCATCCGTGGTCTTATACGTAATTCCGAAAATTCCAGGTGGCGTACCGCTGTCATTGCTGATCTTTCCGGATACAAAATCCGTTTCGAGAACGATTTCTCCATTCTGGTACAGATAAAGATGCTGGTTTGTCAAATCCGCCTCAACGTAGGAGTCACCTATGTCATTGCTGCCCTTTACCATGCCTTTGTGTGAATATACAGGCTCTCTGTCCTGAGTCTGCCCTTCATAAATCAGATTTTTCAGCTCCTCAGCTTCCGCCTCCCTGTCGGTCTGCCATCCGTATGAAGCGCTTACAAGCGACAGGGTAACGCCTCCCGTGGTTTTAAATTTCTTATTCTTTCCGTATGTATCGTTCTTTTTTGCATTACTCTTTACAAAATCCTTTACCGCATCCTCGTCCAGCACGGCTTCGCCGTCCTTTATTGACACCCATTCGGACAGCGTCGCCGCATCCAGAAGAATTTCATCGCCATTCCAGTCATAGCTTATTGACGTGCTCAGCATGCGGTTAGCAGCTACCACCGGCTCTGTCAGACTTCTGTCGTCCGCCGTGATCTCAGCCTCGGCATAAAGTCCGGCTTCCTCCAGATCCAGTGGTGTATCGTCAAGAACGTAAAGTTTTTCTTTTATCATCTCCACCACACGCTCTACGTCCAGCTCGGTGCCGACGGTCTGCGGCACAATCGAATAGGAATGTGTCTCCTCGTCATAGTCATCAATATAAGCGTTCTGCGCCGGCCTCATATTGACAGACTGACAGGCATCCCAGTTCTTTACCAGATTATCCAAAAGCGCCGCGTCAAACTCCGCCTGTCCCTGATCCAGAAAAACTGTCTGCGCTTCTCCGGCAAACGATTTTATCCACACCTGCCATTTCTGAGCGTCCATTGCTCTCTGAAGTGATTCCGCTGTGCCAATATATTTCAGATTTATCTCGTCGGGTGTGATTGTTCCGAGAATGGTTCCGCTTTCTCCGGTCAGAGGATCCCTTCCCGTCACCACCAGGGAGTAATCCCTGATGAGTCCATCTACAAGCACTCCCGCCTGCAGCGTGTCCATCCCGCTTACATTCCACCCGTTCACTGTAGTATTCGGCAGAAAATGCGTCTGATAATAGACCCCCTTGCTGTAATAAGCAACACCCAGCACAAAAAGCGCCGTAAAAACGGCTCCCAGCACGATCCATTTTATTTTTCTTTTTTTAGTTCCGACGGGTTTTGTCACTCCCTCGGTATTTTTTTCCGTTTTAATGTTTTGGGAAGTTTTTTCCTTCCTCTGTTCTTTATCCATTTTAGTCCCCATTCCAAGGCGAATTAATTCGCCTTTGAGCGTTTTACGCGGCGGCCGCTGCTTCTTCCATCACCGTTAAACAAATGCTGCATCCTGCCGGTAACAGCTACCAAGCATTGTATCACATCCATGCGGAAAAAACCATAATAAAAACAGGCAACGTCTTTTTACAAATGACGAATACCTGTCCCCTGATAATACTGCAGTCAATAACCTCCGGCAGCCACACCGCCCGAAAATAAAATATGCCCAGAACCGGAATCGAACCAGTGACA
>CANQSE010000123.1 GCA_947626405.1 uncultured Acetatifactor sp.
CAGTGGGGATAAGCGGCAAGGACGGCGGGCTCCTTAAGGTTGATAAAAAATACTCTGAC
This sequence comes from uncultured Acetatifactor sp., assembly GCA_947626405.1. GTDB lineage: Bacteria > Bacillota > Clostridia > Lachnospirales > Lachnospiraceae > Acetatifactor. The sequence continues at coordinate 60 of CANQSE010000123.1, forward strand.
GGAAAGGACATAGGCTTCGTGGGAGACATAAGGGAGGTGGACGTCAAAGTCCTGTATGACCTCTTGGACAACGATTTTCTTCCCATAGTGGCGCCTGTCGGGCTTGACGACAATTTCCAGACCTACAACATCAACGCGGACGACGCGGCATGCGCCATAGCAAAGGCTGTGGGCGCCGACAAGCTGGTATTTTTGACGGATATAGAGGGCCTGTACAGGGATATAAACGACAAGAGCACTTTCATCTCCCGACTGACGGCTTCAGAGGCGGAGAAGCTTATAAACAGCGGGGTAATCGGCGGCGGGATGCTGCCTAAGCTTGGCAACTGTACATCGGCGATCAAAAACGGCGTAAACAGGGTGCATATCCTGGACGGCCGCGTACCACATTGTCTGCTGCTTGAGATTTTTACCAGAGAGGGAATCGGGACAGCCATTATCGCGGACGACGACAATCTCGCGCTTGGCATAAAAAGAGATAAGTTTTGCGAGGATCATGTATAAGCAGGGATGCAAAAGAGCGACATGTATAAAGAGAAGCATGTATAAAGAGCGCATATATAAAAAATAGATACGGAGGAATGTCAAAGGCTATGAGCGATGCAATGAAGGCATATATACAGGAGGCGGAGCGGGATCTGCTGCACACCTACAACCGTTATCAGATTGTGCTTGATCGGGGAGAGGGCGTGTACCTCTATGACACGGACGGAAAAAAGTATCTGGATTTCTGCGCCGGTATCGCGGTGTTTGCTCTCGGATACGGCAACAGAGAGTACAACGACGCCTTAAAGAACCAGATTGACAGGCTGATACATACATCAAACTATTATTACAATGTTCCTGCAGTGGGAGCCGCCAGAAAATTAAAAAAGGCTTCAGGCATGGACAGGGTGTTTTTTACAAATTCAGGCGCGGAGGCTGTGGAGGGGGCGCTTAAGGCTGCCCGCAAGCACGCTTTCTTAAAGGACGGCCGCACGGATCACGAGATAGTGGCCATGAACCATTCGTTCCACGGACGGACATTCGGCGCTCTTTCAGTGACGGGGAACCCAAAGTACAGGGAGCCCTTCGAGCCCATGATCGGCAATATAAAATTTGCGGAGTACAATGATCCTGAAAGCGTGGAAAGCTGTCTTACGGAAAGGACCTGCGCCGTTATACTCGAGACCGTTCAGGGCGAAGGCGGTCTGAACGTGGCGGACGAAGGCTTCCTTAAGGAAGTAAAAATGATGTGCAGCGAACGGGGCATTTTGCTGATCCTTGACGAGATACAGTGCGGCATGGGGCGCACGGGATATATGTACGCATGGCAGAAATACGACGTGAAACCCGACATAATGTGTACGGCAAAGGCGTTGGGCTGCGGAGTGCCCGTGGGAGCTTTTCTGATGACGGAGGAGGTTGCGCAGAGCTCGCTGTCCGCGGGCGACCACGGAACCACGTACGGAGGGAATCCCCTTGCATGCGCAGCCATAGAAAAAGTGCTTGATTTATTTGAAAAGGACCATATAATAGATAATGTGAGAAAAACGGGTCCTTATCTGGAGAGAAGACTTGAGGAGCTTAAGGACAGATATGACTGTATCGTGGAAAGACGCGGAACCGGTCTCATGCAGGGGCTTGTGTTTGACCGGCCTGTCCGCGGGATTATCGACAGCGCCCTCGAGAGAGGACTGATCCTTATCAATGCCGGAGAACGGATTATACGCTTTGTCCCGCCTCTGGTGATAACAGAAGAAAACGTGGACGAGATGATTTCCATTCTGGATACCTGTATCGGGAGATAACTATGCGTTTTAGAAACAGATTGATCTCAGTGACAGCCGTGGCCGCCATGGCTGCCGCTCTTTTATACGGAGGGAGCAGCATGCCCCCTGAGCCGGAGGAGCCGCAGGCGCCTGTGCACAGTGCGGAAGATACCATATATTTCTGGTACACGGACGATTCGATGACGGATTACATCAACAGTGCGGCGGTTGCTTTCGGGGAGAGAGAGGACGTCTGGGTGATCCCTGTCCTCGCTTCGGACAATCAATACCTTGAGGCAATAAATCAGGCGTCTCTGCACTCGGATCAGGTGCCGGATGCGTACATGATAAGCCACGAGACGCTGGAAAAGGCTTATCTCACCGGACTGGCCGAGGAGATTTCGGACGGAGGAAAAATATGCAACGAGGATAATTTTCCCGCCGCGGCGCTGTCCGCCGTCACATACAAAGGCAGGCTTGTGGCGTATCCGCTGTCATTCCAGACGAGCGTTTTGCTGTATAATGAGACTTATCTCGCCGACTGGGCCGCTCAGATAGCGCAGAAGGAAATGCTTGGCGACGGCTCCGAGGACGGCACTCCGCCTGAGGATTCCACGGGAATAGACGTGGACGAGGAGATGCTTGAGCAGAAGACAAAGGAGTATTTTGAACAGGCTGTTCCGTATACGGTGGACGACATTCTGAATATTGCGGATACATTCGACGCGCCGGAGGGCGTTGACGTTATGAGATGGGATGTGTCCGACATTCTCTATAATTATTGGTTCGTTGGTAAATATATGATCGTGGGCGGCGAGACGGGCGACGACGATACTGTGGTTGACATCGCAAATCAGGAGACAATCGACTGCCTTGAGGTGTACAAGGCGCTTAACCAATTTTTTTCCATAGAGTCAGACACGGTAAGCTATGACAGCGTGCTTGAGGATTTTCTGGCGGGAAAGCTTGTCTTTACCATTGTAACAACGGATGCCGCGGCCATAATGAAGGAAGCAGAGGAGGACGGAAGCTTTCAGTTTGATTACGGGTTTGCGGTGATGCCGCATGTCAGCGAGGATCTTCTGAGCCGTTCCATGTCGGTCACTAACGCGGTGGCAGTAAACGGCTATTCGGCTCATAAGGAGCTGGCAAACGCTTTCGCGGCGTTTCTGACAGGGGAATATTCCGACACGCTTTATGAGAGGACGGGGAAAATGCCGGCAAACCTCAAGGTGGAAACCGAAAATGAACCGCTTCAGGTTTTCCGCCGGGAGTATGCCTACAGCATACCGCTGCCGAAGATAATGGAGACGGGAAACTACTGGCTGTACCTTGAGAGGCTGTTTGCAAGAGTCTGGAACGGAGAGGACGTGGAACCGCTTGTCGGCGAGCTTGAGCAGCAGATAATAACTCAGATTGGCGCTGCGGAGAGTGTGCAATGACGAATAATTAACCGATCCTGGGAAACACTTTATAAAAAAGAAAGGCGGAGTGTTTCACATGATCGGTTTATTTATTGCATTAATCTCGGGAGCCCTGATGAGTGTGCAGGGCGTATTCAACACGCAGGTGACTAAAGCGTCCAGCATATGGGCGGCAAGCGCGTTTGTGCAGTTTTCCGCCCTGGCGGTATGTCTTGGCGCATGGCTCGTGACGGACCGCAGCAGCCTGCTGCAGGTATTTCAGGTCCAGCCCAGGTATATGCTGCTTGGAGGCGCCATCGGGGCATTTATCACCTATACCGTTATACGCAGCATGGACATGCTGGGACCTGCCAGAGCCGTTATGCTGATTGTGACAGCTCAGCTTGCGGTGGCTTACGTTATTGAGCTCATGGGATTGTTCGGAGTTGAAAAGCAGCCCTGGGAGTGGCGCAAGGGTATCGGTATGCTTGTAATGATTATCGGAATCGTCATTTTCAAGTGGAAATAAATGTTTCTTGTCTCTTGTAAAAATCTTTTCTTTCTTTTATAATAATTATCATCAGCATTGAGAGGCAGCCCTTTTCATCCGTCTGACGAGACGGCGGAAGGAGAGGAATCATGTTGAGAAACAAAACGAAATTTTTTCTGTGTTGTCTGGCTGTCTGCACCGTGCTCGGCGGCTGCGGCTCATCCGGCGAAGAACTGATGGAAATCGGACGGGGCGCGGACGCGTCCGCGAATGAAGAAACCGGACAAAGCGGGGACGCGTCTTCGGGTGAGGAAGCGCGGGAAAACCGCGGGGAGCACGAGGGCTTACAGGATGCCACAAAGCAGGACGGGAAGGAAAGCGCGGCGCAGATAAGGGTATATGTGTGCGGCGCGGTAAACTCGCCGGGCGTGGTGACTGTTCCTGCCGACTGCAGGGCGGAGGATGCGCTGGCAGCGGCCGGAGGCTTTGCGGAAAATGCCAGAAGGGACTATGTGAACCTTGCCGACTGGGTTGCAGACGGACAGAAGCTGTATTTTCCGACGATCGATGAAGCGGTAAGCCCCGCGCCGCAGGAGGCTGACGGCGGAAGCGGACTTGTAAACATAAACACCGCCGACGCATCGGCGCTTTGTGCGCTTCCGGGAATAGGCGGCTCCAGGGCGGAGGATATAATCGCATACAGAGAGAAAAACGGCGGTTTTGGCTCGTGCGAGGAAATCATGAATGTTCCCGGCATAAAGACAAGCATATACGGCAGGATCCGCGACATGATAACAGTGAAATAGCGCCGCAGGGGCGGCTGAATGAGAGGGTGACGTGATATGGCAAAGAGGGCTCTGATTGTGGACGACGAAAAGCTGATTGTGAAGGGGATCCGTTTCAGCCTGGAACAGGACGGCATGGAGATAGACTGCGCTTATGACGGTGAGGAAGCGCTGGAGTATGCTAAAAACAACAAGTACGATATAATTCTTCTTGATGTGATGCTTCCAAAGCTCACCGGCTTTGAGGTTTGTCAGCAGATAAGGGAGTTCTCAAACGTGCCTATTGTCATGCTCACGGCAAAGGGCGACGATATGGACAAGATACTGGGGCTTGAGTACGGCGCGGACGATTACATAACAAAGCCCTTTAACATTCTTGAGGTCAAGGCTCGCATCAAGGCCATCATGCGCCGCACTGAGCCGAAGCGCGTGCTGGGTGACTCCGCGCCCGCGCCCAAGGTGCTGGAAAGCGGCGATATGCGTCTGGACTGCGAGGGCAGGAGGGTGTATATCGCGGGCAAAGAGATCGGGCTCACCGCAAAGGAGTTTGAGGTGCTTGAGCTTTTGATGCTCAACACAAACAAGGTTTACAGCAGGGAAAACCTGCTGCAGCTTGTGTGGGGCGCCGACTATCCCGGAGATGTGAGAACGGTGGACGTCCACATAAGGCGCCTGCGTGAAAAGATTGAACAGAATCCCAGCGAGCCCAGGTACGTACATACAAAATGGGGCGTGGGCTATTACTTCCTGAATACTTGAGAGGGAGTACGGTAACGGATGATTGCGGAATTATGCCATGAGCTGAGACAGCTCGTTTCTCTGCGCAGCTTAAAGGCGCGTATCTTTTTAATCATACTGCTTGTGGGAATTATACCGTGCAGTCTGATCAGCCATGCGATCCTGGATAATTATGAGGAACGCGCGGTTGAGCAGCGGATCGCCACAGTGCAGAATCAGCTCAGGGTGGTCGGGAACCACCTTATCAGCAACAATTATCTGAGCAATACACAGACGGATGAGATGAACAGCGCATCTTCGCGAAACGTGATAAACGCGGAGCTTGAAACCATATCGGATCTTTATGAAGGGCGCGTGCTGATCGTGGATTCCGGCCTGAGAGTGGTCAGGGACACTTACGGCGTAAGCGAGGGAAAGACCATTATATCCGAGGAGGTAATAAGATGCTTCAGGGGGGAAAACACGTCTTATTACGACAGGGACCACGGTTACATAGAAATGACGACGCCGATTGAGTATGAAGGGCCGCCGGCTGAAGCGGATGCGGATGTGGATGTGGATGCGCCTAACCCTCCCTCAACCATTGTGGGAGTAATGCTCACCAGCATTTCAAACGAGTCCATAGTAAACACAATGCACGCGCTTAACAGGACGGCGGTTCTGTTTAGAAACCTTATATTTGTGTTTATAATCGCCCTGGCGCTTCTTATGGCAATTCTGCTGCCAAGACCGTTAAACAGGCTGACAAACGCAATCAATGAAGTGCAGGCGGGATATACGGACGAGACAATAAACGTGCCCGGTTACGCCGAGACTGCAAATATTGTGGACGCCTTTAACCAGCTTCTGCAGAGGATGAAGCTTCTGGACGATTCGCGCCAGGAATTTGTGGCGAATGTGTCGCACGAGCTTAAGACGCCGATGGCGTCAATGAAGGTGCTTGCTGATTCGCTCCTGTCGCAGGGCGACGTCCCCGCTGAACTGTACAGGGAATTTATGGAGGATATCGTCTCAGAGGTTGACAGGGAAAATCAGATAATAACCGATCTTCTGGCGCTTGTGAA
>CANQSE010000124.1 GCA_947626405.1 uncultured Acetatifactor sp.
CTTCCTCTTTGCTCTGATCTCCGCCGCAAACTGGCCGACCTTCTCCTTGTCAATGCCCTTGACAATGATAAGGTTCTGTCCGTCCACAGTCGTCTCGATCCCCTCGGGATCCTCCATCTCTACGGGATGGGAATAGCCAAGGTTAAGAGTAAGCTTTTTGCCTGACTTTGAAGCTCTGTAGCCTACGCCGTTGATTTCAAGCTTCTTCTCATAGCCGTGGGTCACTCCCTGGACCATATTATTTACAAGAGTTCTTGTCAAACCGTGGAGAGACTTCATCTTCTTTAAGTCATTCGGCCTCGATACCAGCACCTCGGCACCTTCCACTTTGATTTCCATTTCTCTGGGGAGCACTCTCTCGAGCGTACCCTTTGGACCCTTAACGGTCACTTTATTATTTTCTGCGACATCCACAGTCACACCTGCGGGAATCGCGATTGGCATTCTACCTATACGTGACATGCCCGTACCTCCTGAATATAATTGAATCTAATTTTGATCAGCGTCCTCTTACCACACAAAGGCAAGAACTTCCCCGCCGACCTGCAGCTCCCTTGCCTTCTTGTCGGTGATAACTCCCTGGTTGGTAGAGATAATAGCAATTCCGAGACCTCCCAGCACTCTGGGGAGCTCCTCCTTGCTCACATACATACGGCGGCCGGGCTTGGAAATTCTCTTAAGACCTGAAATTATCTTCTCCGTCTTGTCCGCACCGTACTTTAAGGTGATATGGATGGTTTTGAAACCGCCGTCCTCGATAACATCATATTTTGCAATATAGCCCTCGTCCAGAAGTATCTGGGCGATTGCCAGCTTCATCCTGGAAGCAGGCACGTCAACTGTATCATGCTTTGCAGTATTTGCATTACGGATTCTTGTAAGCATATCTGCAATAGGATCGCTCATTGTCATTGTCTTATTCCTCCTTCCTACCAGCTTGCTTTCTTTATGCCGGGAATCTGACCCTTATATGCCAGTTCGCGGAAGCAAACTCTGCAGATTCCGTACTTTCTTAAATAAGCGTGGGGACGACCACAAATCTTGCAGCGGGAATAAGCCCTGGTTGAGAATTTGGGCTTGCGCTGCTGCTTAATTTTCAACGATGTCTTAGCCATGAGAACCTACCTCCTTATTGTTTTGCGAACGGCATGTTGAACAGAGTCAACAGCTCACGCGCTTCTTCGTCGGTTTTTGCAGTGGTGACAAAGATAACATCCATGCCTCTGGTCTTGTCAATCTTGTCGTACTCGATCTCGGGGAATATGAACTGTTCCTTAATTCCCAGAGCGTAATTTCCCCTGCCGTCAAAAGCGTTGGGATTTACTCCCCTGAAGTCGCGCACACGAGGCAGAGCCAGATTCACCAGGCGGTCAAGAAATTCATACATCTTCTCTCCGCGGAGAGTGGTCTTACATCCGATATTCATTCCTGAACGAATCTTGAAATTTGCTATGGAGTTTTTCGCCTTTGTGAGCACGGCCTTCTGACCTGTTATGGTCTCCATGTCGTTCACGGCGTTCTCCAATACCTTAGCGTTGTCCTTCGCCTCTCCAACACCCATGTTGACGACGATCTTCACAAGCTTCGGCACTTCCATTACGTTCTTATATCCAAACTTTTTGGTCATAGCATCTACAATTTCATTGTAGTATAAGTCTTTTAATCTTGCCACTTTTTACTCCTCCTTCCTATTGATCAGTCGATCACTTCGCCGGTCGCCTTAGCATAGCGAACCTTCTTGTCGCCATCCATTTTGAAACCGACTCTGGTGGGCTTGCCCTTGTAGACAAGCATCACATTTGATATATCAATAGGAGCTTCCTTCTGGACAATGCCGCCGTTAGGATTGGCCTGAGAGGGTTTTGTGTGCTTTGAAACCATGTTGACTCCCTCGACAATGACCCTTCCCTTTTTCCGGTCGATGGAAGTCACTTTTCCCTCCGCACCGTTATCTTTTCCGGTAATAACCTTTACGGTATCGCCTTTCTTAATCTTTAATGTTGACATATGGCGCCTCCTTATAATACTTCCGGTGCTAAAGATGCGATCTTCATAAACTGCTTATCACGAAGCTCTCTCGCCACCGGCCCAAAAATACGGGTCCCTCTTGGTGTCTTGTCATCCTTGATGATAACCGCCGCATTCTCGTCAAATTTGATGTAAGAACCGTCCTTACGCCGTGTGCCCTTTACGGAGCGCACTACAACGGCCTTTACAACATCGCCCTTCTTTACAACGCCGCCTGGCGTTGCATCTTTAACGGTAGCGACAATAATATCGCCGATCTGTGCATATCTTCTAATGGAGCCGCCCATAACACGGATGCAGAGAATCTCCTTAGCTCCGGTGTTATCGGCAACCTTCAGTCTTGTCTCCTGCTGAACCATGATTTTCCTCCTTTGCCGCAATGCGGCCAAATATGGATTATTACTTAACCTTTTCTACGATTTCAACCAGTCTCCACCTCTTGTCCTTTGACAGCGGCCTGGTCTCCATAACCCTTACGGTATCGCCTATGCTGCACTCGTTGTTTTCGTCATGCGCCTTCAGCTTATAGGTTCTCTTTACAACCTTGCCGTACAGAGGATGCTTTACATGTTCCTCGATAGCCACAACGATCGTCTTATCCATCTTATTACTCGTAACCTTGCCGACACGGACTTTTCTCAAATTTCTTTCCACGATTGCTCTCCTTTCTGTACCCGGACTTACGCCCTGGCCTTCTCCGTAATAACTGTCTGAATACGCGCGATGTTTCTTCTCACGTCCTTGATTCTTGCAGTATTATCAAGCTGATTGGTCGCGTTCTGGAATCTGAGATTGAAAAGTTCCTTCTTTGCGGAAACAAGCTCCTGATTCAATTCCTCAACGGACTTGCCCTTTAATTCTTCTAAAAATTTGCTGGATTTCATTATTCTACACCGCCTTCCAAATCTGCCTTAGAAACGATCTTGCACTTGCAGGGAAGCTTGTGCATTGCAAGACGCAGTGCTTCCTTCGCCTGATCCTCGGGGACTCCGGCAATCTCAAACATCACACGGCCCGGCTTTACAACAGCCACCCAGTACTCAAGAGTACCTTTACCGGAACCCATACGTGTCTCAGCCGGCTTTGTTGTTACCGGCTTGTCGGGGAAAATTTTGATCCACACCTGTCCGGTACGCTTTGTATAACGGGTAAGGGCGATACGTGCCGCCTCAATCTGATTTGATTTTACCCAGCAGGGCTCCAGCGCAACCAGACCGTACTCACCGTAAGAAATCTTATTGCCCCTCATCGCTTTGCCGGCCATGTTGCCGCGGAACTGTTTACGATGCTTAACTCTTTTCGGCATTAACATAATTATTTATCGCTCCCTTCCGTCTGATTTCCCTTTGCAGGAAGGATCTCGCCTTTGTAGATCCAAACCTTGACGCCAATCTTACCATAGGTGGTGTCGGCCTCTGCAAAACCGTAATCAATATCGGCTCTCAAAGTCTGCAGGGGGATGGTCCCTTCGCTGTAAAACTCTGTTCTGGCGATATCGGCTCCGCCGAGACGTCCCGCGCACGCCGCTTTAATTCCCAGCGCACCCGCCTTCATTGTCCTGCCCATGCAGGACTTCATGGCGCGTCTGAAAGACACACGGTTCTCAAGCTGCTGTGCAATGTTCTCCGCAACAAGCTGAGCATCTCTGTCGGGCTTCTTAATCTCCTTAATGTCTATTGACACCTTCTTGTCGGTAAGCTTTGACAGCTCATTCTTTGTCACTTCAATCTCTGTGCCGCCCTTTCCGATGACAAAGCCGGGTTTTGCGGCATGAACCACGACTCTCACTCTGTCAGACGCCCTCTCGATCTCAATCCTGGACACGCCTGCGCTGTACAGTTTCTTCTTAAGGTATTTTCTGATATTATGGTCCTCGACAAGATAGTCTGAAAACTCGTTCTCAGCATACCATTTGGAATCCCAATCTTTAATAATTCCCACTCTCAGGCCATGAGGATTAACTTTCTGTCCCATTGTATTGTCTTGCTCCTTTCCTTACTTCTTCTCATCAAGCACAACGGTGATATGACTCATTCTCTTTTCAATCCGGTTGGCGCTGCCCCTCGCCCTGGGCCTGAAACGTCTCATTGTAGGCCCCTTGTTGGCGTAGCACTCAGCCACATACAGGTTTTCCCTGTTCATACCGTTGTTGTTCTCTGCGTTGGCAATCGCAGATTCAAGCAGCTTCTTGATAAGACCGGAAGCATATCTGGGATTATACTCCAGAATACCAAGCGCAGTCTGTACATCCTTGCCCCTGACAGCATCCAGAACAAAGCATGCCTTCTGTACGGACACCCGCGCGTTAGAAAGCTTTGCCGAAGGTCTTGTCTCTCTCTGGAGTTTATTTCTCTCTCTTTTAATTTTAGATCTATGTCCTTTAGCCATAGCTAATGTCCTCCTTTCAACATTACCTCACCTTGGACTTTTTCTCGTCCTTGCCGTGTCCTCTGTAAGTTCTGGTGACAACAAACTCGCCGAGCTTGTGGCCCACCATATCCTCAGTTACATATACAGGGACATGCTTTCTGCCGTCGTGAACCGCGAACGTGTGTCCCACAAAAGAAGGGAAAATCGTAGAACGACGGGACCAGGTCTTTATGACCTGCTTCTGTCCTGATGAATTTAACGCGTCTACTTTCTTTAACAGACTCGCGTCTGCGAAAGGTCCTTTTTTCAGTGATCTAGCCATTGTCTCTCCTCCTCGATTATTTGAGCGTTCTGCCGTCGCGTCTTCTCACGATCAGCTTGTTGGAAGCCTTCTTAGCCTTGCGGGTCTTTAAGCCCAGAGCAGGCTTACCCCAGGGTGTGCTGGGTCCCGGACGTCCTATTCCGGTCTTGCCCTCGCCGCCGCCATGAGGATGATCGTTAGGGTTCATAACCGAGCCGCGGACCGTGGGACGGATTCCCATATGACGTTTCCGTCCGGCCTTGCCGATTTTTACAAGATTGTGATCCACATTGCCAACAACGCCTATGGATGCACGGCATACGAGGGGAACCATTCTCATCTCTCCGGAAGGAAGACGCAGGGTTGCGTATTTGCCTTCCTTTGCCATAAGCTGTGCGCTGTTTCCGGCGGAGCGCACCATCTGTCCGCCCTTGCCGGGATAAAGTTCAATATTGTGCACCAGAGTACCTACGGGGATATCAGACAGGGGCAGGCAGTTGCCGACCCTGATCTCGGCTGAAGGTCCATTCATAACCTTCATTCCGTCCGTCAGTCCCTCGGGCGCTATGATATACGCCTTCTGTCCGTCTTCGTAACAGATCAGCGCAATGTTTGCGGTTCTGTTGGGATCGTACTCGATTCCGATTACGGTTGCAGGAACTCCGTCTTTATTTCTTCTGAAATCAACGTTCCTGTACTTTCTTCTGTTGCCGCCGCCGCGGTGTCTCACGGTAATTTTACCCTGATTGTTGCGTCCGGCGTTTTTCTTCAGAGAAGTGCACAGACTTTTCTCCGGAACATTCTTTGTAACCTCGGAGAAATCTGAGCCGGTCATATTTCTTCTGGATGGTGTATAGGGATTATATGTCTTTATTCCCATTGTCGTATCTCCTTTTCTATGATTTTTTGCGCAGCGCCGCACGGCGCCGCATACTTAAATCCGGCGGACTCGTTTGCCCGGATCAAAGTCCCGCAAAGATTTCGATATCCTTGCTGTCCTCTGTAAGCTGCACGATCGCCTTTTTGATCTTTTCCGTCCTGCCGGGAATCACGCCCTGGCGTGTGTTGCGCCGCTTTGTTTTTCCCGCGCAGTTCATGGTGTTCACCTTTTTTACCTTGGCGCCGTCAAACATTCTTTCAACGGCTTCCTTGATCTGGCTCTTGTTTGCCTCAGGGTGTACAAGAAATGTATATCTCTTTTCTCCCATGCCGGCCATGCTTTTCTCGGTGATGACGGGTCTGAGAATCACGTCATAGTATTTGATATCTGCCATTATGCGTACACCTCCTCGATCCTGGACACGGCAGCTTTGGTAAGCACCAGCTTCTTTGCCTTCATAATGTCATATACGTTGATGGTGTTGACGGAAGCGGTGTCAACCCCTTCCACGTTCCTCGCCGACTTAACAACCTTCTCGTCCCTGTCGTCCATAACCACAAGGCCCTTCTGAACGTTCAGGTTATTCATAACCCTGACAAAGTTCTTAGTCTTTATCTCGTCAAACTTCAGCTCGTCTACCACTATGAGACTGCTGTTCTGAACCTTTGCCGTGAGCGCTGACTTTAACGCCGCTCTCTTTTCC
>CANQSE010000125.1 GCA_947626405.1 uncultured Acetatifactor sp.
CCGCGCTCGGCACGGACCTCTGCGGACTCCAGGCCGTGATCAGCCGAATTTCTGAGAAGGTGCATCAGGGGATCTCCAATCTCATCCACAACGGTACGGTCAAGCTCCGTCTCCTCACCTGTCATATACAGCTCCATCTTTTTATCGAGCTTCTTTGACAGATCGCGGATCATTCTGGGGAATTTATTCACAACGCTCTCTATCGGCACCATGCGGACCTTCATCACCGACTCGTGAAGATTTGTCGTCACGCTCTCGAGATATTCAATCTGCTCGTTAAAAGCGCTGCTTGATGCCGCGTTGCCTGACTGCTCCTGGCTTGATACGGACACAAGTGAATTTTTTGCGATAATAAGCTCGCTGACCAGGTTCATCAGAGCATCCAGCTTCTCGATGTCCACGCGGACAGTGCGGTTCACCACCGGTTTCGACACGGGCGGCTTCTTGCCATCCGCAGGCTTCGCCGCTGTCTGAGCCACGGAAGGAGCTGCCTTCTTCTCCGGCTTCTTCGGCTTTTCGGGAGCGGCCTGCACCTTGTCCTCCTGTTCAATTTTTGTATTTTTCTCAAGCCGCAGGGGCGCACCGGTCGCCTTTTCGATCTCGGATACGTTTTCCGCAGCCTTTATGATGCTGTCTACATCGGAATCCGACAGCACAATCAGTGTGAAATCCCTGTCAAATTTTTCGTCCTCAACATCCTGGGCGCTGGGATCCGACACAATGATTTCGCCGAGCTCCTCCACAGCCTTAAACACCAGAAATGCCCTGGCGGCTTTCAGGATACAGCTCTCCTGTACCACCACGTTTATGCCGTACACCTTCTTGCCCTGGTTAAACGCCTCTTTGATGACGGTGATCTGTGAGCTGTCAAGCTTGATGTTGTCCCACTTGTTCTCTCCCTCCGCAGGCGCGGCGGCGGTATCGGCCGGCGCAGGTGCAGGCGCAGACGCGGCGGGTTCGCCTGCCTCTCCGCTTCCCTCCGAATTGGCGTTCATGATATCGTTAAGCTTTTTTATAAGGGGTTCGTTGTCGTTTGTTCCCTCGTCGGCTGAGGACTGGATATTGTCCGTATACTCCTCAAGCGCGTCAAGGCACTGGAACAGGACGTCGATCATCTCGGGCATAACCTTGATGGTCCCGTTTCTCACCTCGGAGAACACGTTCTCCATATCGTGAGTCAGATTCTGCATCCGCTTGTATCCCATGGTCCCCGCCATGCCTTTCAGCGAATGGGCCGCACGGAAGATCTCGTTGATGGTATCCGCATTCTCCGGATCCGCCTCAAGTTCCAGAATCCGCGTGTTCAAATTTTGCAAGTGCTCCTTGGTCTCGTCAAGGAAGATCTCAAGATACTGACTTACGTCCATACTTTTACCCATCCCTTTCTTCTTAAAACTGCAAAAACTTTTACCTTATGCCCTTACGCCCACGCAGACCGCAATCTCCTGGGCGATCTGGTCAAGCGGTACAACCTGATCGGAAAGTCCTGAATTAACCACGCTCTTAGGCATGCCGTACACCACACAGCTATCCTGATTCTGCGCGATAACATGAACTTTCTTTCTGGCCTCCAGGTTTTTAATCCCTTCGGTTCCGTCGGCCCCCATCCCTGTCATGACGACACAGACAATCTCGTCGAAACGGCTGTCGGCCAGCGATTCATACATATAGTTGGCGCAGGGCTTCACGCCTTCCCTGCTGGGCTCGTCCGAGTAGTGTATCGTATAGCGCCCGCCGCTGCTTTTCACGTTCATGTGCATACCGCCCATGGCAACGTATACGACACCGTTCTGAAGCTCGTCGCCCTCCTGCGCCTCCCTGACCGAGAGCATGCTCATGTCGTTTAACCGCTCCGCCAAAGACGCCGTAAATCCCTTCGGCATGTGCTGCACCAGAAGCACCGGCGCATTGAGTCCTGCGGGAAGAAGCGGTATCACAGACTGTAAGGCCTTGGGCCCTCCCGTTGAGCTTGCGATTGCCACTATTTTAGAGCCGGCCGGCCTCCCCGGAAGCCTTTGCGTGAGATCGGCCATCCTCTGCGCCGCCTTCTGTCTCTCCACGGCCGGAGGAATCGGTGAAAACACAGGCAGTCTGCTGTCCGCAACCGCCTCCAGCGTGTTGAGGAGCCTCTCCTTAAAGGAATCAACATGGCAGTCAATTGCGCTGTCAGGCTTATGTATGAAGTCGAGAGCCCCAAGCTCAAGCGCGTCCAGCGTGGTCTTGGCGCCTTCCCTCGTGTCGGTGCTTGCCATCATCACCCTTGCCGGTATCCTGTACTTGCGCAGTTCCTCCAGAAGCTGAAGTCCGCCCATTTTCGGCATATTCACGTCCAGAACCACCGCGTCGTACCGGTTCCGGCTCAGAAGATCAAATGCCTCAAGCCCGTTTGGCGCCGTATCGGAAACCTGAAATCTCTCGTCGGAATTTATTATATCACAGATCACTCTGCGCATGAGTGCAGAGTCATCTACTACCAAAATTTTTTTTGCCATCAATCCTGCCATTCCTTTCTCCGATTCTTTCTCTCCTCTTCAAAAATATATTTTATTATCTCCTCTCTCGTCTTGTGGCTCATATTGTAATACTGCACGCGGTGTTCAAAAAAACCTCTGCGGTTTTCAAGCTCCTTGACGCTCAGCACCTTGCCTATAATCTCATATGGCTTTTTCTCGTTTTCCACAAGGAGATTGTAATTTATGTACAGAAGACTGTCCGGCTCATAGCGCTGAGAGGAGATAAACCTAAGACCCCCGCCGCTTATGTCAACGATAATGCTCTGTTTGAGCGGAAGTCCCGGCGTGAGCGCATACGGAAGACTGTTTTCCACGGCCTGTATTTCTTCCTCCTCGAGATTCCTTGCGCACATTTCAAGTGCACAGCTGAAACGGTAATACTCTCGGCGCTGGAATTTTCTCAGATTGCTCTCAAGCTCCACAACGAGAATAAAGACGTTGCTGCTTTTATAGCGGTCTATGACCCTCACAAGGCACTGATAGAGGCCGCTTTCCTGGTAAATAACCATGTTGTACTCGCTGTCAACCGGCAGGAGGATGAGCTTCGTCTTTTCCATGGGCATAAGTATCTCCAGGGTGTCTTCGGAGAGTATGTCGTATACCTTGCTGTAATAGGTTTTCCCTTCCGACTCATCGCTGTAACCCTCAAGGCGCCCCACAGCCTGAAGATCTATCTTGTCTCCCACAGATACGAATTTCGATAACATATATATTTCCTGCCTTTTCTTAGTATCCTTCTCCCCGAACGCGCTGTTATATTATACAGCTATTTTCTGCCGGATATGATATGGGAGAAAAAAGCGGCCATTCCCCTCCTGGGCTGGCGTTCCTCCTCCTCCCTGCCCATGAGCCTGTCGGCCAGCCTTTCGTAGGCGGCGGTGGATTTTGCGCCGGGATTTGCCAGCGATACAGGGACCTGCTGCATGACAGCCCTCGAAAGCTGGATGTCCTCCGGTATGTAGCCCAGATAAATCATAGGTATCTTAAGGTAACGTTCCACTACGGCGTTTAACTTCTGGAACAGTATTTCCCCTTCCGATTCCCTGTTCACGCGGTTTGCGATCATTTTTACCTTGGTTGCGTTTTCGTCAAACCTCGGGTGCCTGTAGAGAGCCTTTAAAAGGGAATACGAATCCGTGATTGAAGTAGGCTCCGGCGTCGTGACGAGAAGTATCTCCCCGCTTGCAACAAGGAACTCCAAAACCGCGTCGGATATTCCCGCTCCCGTGTCCACGATGATTATATCCGCCATTGCGTCAAGCTGCACAAGGTTCTGGACAATATACCGCAGATAGTCACTGTTAAGGTTCGCCATTCCGGCAATACCGCTCCCGCCTGATATGAATCCCACATCCATCGGTCCCCAGGTTATTATATCTGTAATGCTCTTTCCCTGATAGATCAGGTCGCAGAGGTTATGCTTCGGAACGGTGCCGAACATAATCTCAATATTTGCCAGTCCGAAATCGGCATCAAGTATTATAACTCTTTTGCCCATTTTTTTAAACTGTATTGCAAGATTGATGGAGGTGTTGGACTTTCCCACTCCTCCCTTGCCGCTTGTAACCGTTATGACACGGGCCAGGGGTCTGGCCTGTGTCTGGGCTTTTAACATTCTCAGTTTTTCAGCTTGATCCATGCCATTCCCTCCCCATCAGTGTTTTGTGCTCAAAAGCTGCTTAACCGTCTTCTGCGGATTGAACGGTTCAATATCATCCGGCACATTCTGTCCGTATGTCACATAAGCGACCGAAGCGCCCGTATAAAGCTTGATATTCAGGATATTCCCGAGCGCCGAGGTCTCGTCCAGCTTTGTAAAAATAAGCTGGTAATCCGTTATCTCCCTGTAGCATGAAGAAATCTTCATGAGATCCCTGTATTTCGTGACGGCTGAGAGCACAAGGAAAACCTGGTACTCGGCGTGCTGTCCCACTGCCTCCAAAAGAGCCTTCATCCCGTCCAGCTTTTCCTCGTTCTGGTGGGAATGTCCGGCTGTATCTACAAATATGTAGTCGTACTCACGAAACTGCTCCACCGCCTTAGAGGCCTCCTCCGGCGTATAGACGACCTGAAAGGGGACCTCAAGAATATTGGCATAGGTGCGAAGCTGCTCAGCGGCCGCGATACGGTAGGTATCGGCAGTAAGCAGCGCCACCTTCTTCTTTTCGTCCACCGCATATCTGCTGGCGATCTTTGCGATTGTAGTCGTCTTTCCCACGCCCGTCGGTCCGATGAACAGCGCGACCTTCGGCCCCTTTGACGCCGGTGTGATGCCGTCAGCCTTATTAAACTTGAGAATCATCTTCTGGTATACGCTTGCAAGTATGAAGTCTATGGGCACGTCAGGCTTCTCCGGCTTGTCCGCCTCGCTGATGATCTGGTTTGCGTACTTCTCGTCCACCTCGTTCTCCAGCATTGTATTGTACAAAAGACGTATAAACTTCTCCTGCTCCGAAGGCTGCTTCTTTTCCGGCTCCTTCTCAGCCGCATCCTCTCCGGAAGAAGACTCCTGCACACGCTCCGGCTGTTCCGCTTTTACAGTCTCCTCCTGCTGGAGCCTGTTCACAAGAAGCGTCTGAAGGCTGTCAAGCTTTTTCTCGATATTCCTGGAGCTGTCCGCAGTCAGGCCCGAAAGGCTTCTTGCCGCTGCTGCGCCCGCGCCTGATGCTGCGGCGGACTGCGCGGCGGGCGCTGCCTGTACGGGCGTCTCGCGCCTTGGGCTCCTGAGGCTCTCCTTTTCCTCCTCGAGAGCCACCGTCACCTCAACGCGCTTACTGCCAAATATCCCCGCAAGGCCCTTTTTCTTCACGGTTCTTACATTCATCGTAACGATGCCGTTGCCAAGCTCCTTTTTTGCCGCCTCAAGCGCTTCTTCTTCTGTTTTGCCAAAAAATTTTTTGATTATCATTATGCTGTCACCATCCCAACTGACTGCAGTTCAACGTTAGATTCAACTTCATTGTATGACACAACAATCAGATCCTTGTAATAATCTTCCGTCAGACGCTTAAAATACATGCGCACGATCGGAGAAGTGATAATAATCGGGCTTTTCCCGAGGTTTTCCAGCTTCTGAATCTCCCTGCCGACGGAATCTATTATCGCCTTGGAGCGGGCCGGATCCAGATTCAGGAAAGCTCCGCCCTCCGTCTGTTTTACGCTTCCCATTATCTCCTGCTCCACCTTAGGATCCAGGGTGACTACATTTGTAGTCTCATGCGGCGGGAAATATTTTGTGGAGATTGCACGCTTTAAGCTCTGGCGCACATACTCCGTGAGGATATCCGTATCTCTGGTCGTGGGGGCGTAATCCGCAAGCGTCTCCATTATCGTCAGAAGATCGCGGATTGATATACCCTCCCTTAAGAGGTTCTGCAGAACCTTCTGAATCTCGCCAAGTCCGAGAAGCTTCGGGACAAGCTCCTCCACAAGTGAAGGGTTTGTCTCCTTCATATTGTTTACCAGGTTCTGTACGTCCTGTCTGGTAAGCAGCTCGGAGATATACTGCCTTATGATTTCCGTCAGATGAGTCGCTATGATGGACGGCGGGTCAACCACGGTGTACCCAAGGCTCTCCGCCCGCTCACGCTGTCCCTCCGTGATCCAGATGGCCGGCAGGTGGAACGAGGGCTCAAATGTGGGAATACCGGTGATTTCCTCCTCCACATAGCCAGGATTCATCGCCATGTAA
>CANQSE010000126.1 GCA_947626405.1 uncultured Acetatifactor sp.
CCAATACTATAAGAGCAGGATCGCCCAAAATAGCCTGGGCGATTAAAATACGCTGTTTCATTCCACCTGAATACGTGCCGACTGCACGATCTGCCGCTTCGCTCATATTGACCCAGGAGAGCACGCGCTGTATCTCGCTTTTGAGCTCCTTTTTCGGTATGCCCTTAAGCGCCGCCATATAAGAGAGGAACCGACGCCCTGAAAATGTATCATACATTCCCTGCTGCTGCGGCGCATACCCAAGCAGCGCCCTGTACTCTGCTCCAAGCTCCGAAATATTTTTTTCATTCCATTTTACCTGTCCGGAATCCGGCTTGAGATTACATGTGATAATATTCATAAGAGTGGATTTCCCCGCCCCGTTAGGGCCGAGAAGTCCGTAAATGCCGTTGTCAAGCGTCAGTGAAACCGAATCCAGCGCAGGCTTATCCTTATATTTTTTTGAAATTTCACACAGCTTCAGCATTTTTACATTCCACTCCCAATCATCTCAATCGGCACAAAATTATCTCTGCCATGAAAAAGATCATCCTTGCTTATAAGTCCGTACCGATAACCATGGACAGTGTAGGAGCCGTCGCTTCCCGGCGTCACGTCGCTGTCGTAAATTGCCAGTACCCGGCTTTCCGTAACCGCCACAATCACAAGGCTTGAGCCGGTGGATCTGTCTACAAGACCGCAGTGGGTGATTTCTCCGGTAGACGTATCGATAAAATTCAAAGTCCTGTCACTGTCGTCTCGGGTATAAATCCTATCGCCAACAATTCCCCATAGGGTATCCTGTCCGGTGTACAATGTGTTTTTCTCCCCTGTCTGTAAATCCACACTTATAATTTTGCCGTCCGCACAAAAATACAGGTTGTTTTCGTCCGTCTCATAGCTGCGTGATTTCGGGGTCTTCACACGGTATATTTCATTGAGTGCGCCGCTGTCCACATCGCAGGTCGCAAAGACATCAAAGGAAGTGTCGTAAATGGAGTTGTCGTCCGAATGTTTTTCCTCCGCCGAGACCTCCCTGCCAAAATCAATCCCGTATAAAACCAGCTTTCGTCCCGTGCATCCGATGATATCCCAGTTTATCGTATCTCCGAAGTCCATTGAAAAGAGTACGGTTTCTTTAAGTGAAGACAGATCCAGATAGCATAGCTTCCGCTGCGAGGAGACCTGATATGTGTTTCCCCCGCTTTGCTCCGCGCTCACTTTTTTAGTTATCACATACAGGCCGGCCGCGTCTCCCAGGACGAGATCCTCCACCGTGACGGACGGATCAAAGGTATAAAGCTTTTCCCTGCCCGTTCCGTCCGGATTTGTCCTGTAAAGCACCGTTGGTACGGCTTCGACGGCAGCGTCGGAGCCGGCTCCCAACACTCCCGCTGTTGCGGAACCGTCATTATCAGCCTTCTTGCTGAGGATGTAAAGGCTGTCATCCATTACGAAAACCACACTGGACCAGCCAAATTCATCCGTCGGGAAAACTGATGTGCAGTCTGCGGTATTATGTGTACACGACGCATCGCTGCAAAGATAAATTTCCCTCCCCGAGTCAAAATCCATATACATAAGGTGCTTTGCGTGCCGCCCATCCGCGATACGCTCAGATTCAAGTGTCAGGTAGTAATACCCGTCTTCCGTAAAGCTTATTTCATATTGCCTTTGCATGTGGTAAAGCAGAGACAAATCCCCGCCGGAAGCCGCATCCTTCTTTTCCTCCGGCTTTTTCTGCGTGCCGTTTACGTCATATGCCCCGTCCAAGCCTGCCGACTCTGATGCTCCATCCTGCCTGCCGTTTTCCTGCAGGGGATCAGGAGCCTTGGGAAGACCTTCGCAGGAGCAAAGCGAAAGTATAATCGACGCCACCGTTAATACTCGTATCAACTTCTTCATAAAATTCTCCATTTCCTTTCCCTGTAACATTATGTTTTGTTTACAGCGTTTTGTTTACAGGGAGATTCTAAAGGAAAATTGTCAAAAAGAAGTCAAACCTCCAAAATTATTTTTACCGCCGCTCCGCGGGGGCGTCTGTTTGCAAGCTCCAGCCTTCCGCCGTGCTTCTGACATAATATACGGCTGATCGTAAGTCCTATTCCGCAGTGTCCGTCGCCGTCCGCCGCGGACATTAACAGCCGGTTCCTGCTCTGTAATATTTCTTCCGAAAAGCCGCAGCCGTCGTCCGCAACCAAAACCTCGAGATTATTATTCTGCAGTGCAAATGAAATCTCTATTTTTTCTTCTGCGTATCTGAGAGCATTGCTCAGAATATTTTCAAGAATACGATACAGGATCGCAGCGTCTATGGAAATAAAGACGGAGGGCGCCGCACAGACCGTGCTCAGAGATTTCCCCGCATCGCGCGCCATAAGGTTAAGGTCTGCAGTGATGTCCGGAATGAGTCTGCCGATATCGGTCCGCCTGCGGTGTATTTCTATATCGTCAAGCTGATTGATCTCCTTCACGGACTCCGTGTATTGCTCCAGACGCTTTGCCGCTTTTCCCATATTTTCCGTGATTTCCTGGATTTTCTCCGTTGACAGGCCGTCTGTCTTAAGATGAAGCTGCATATACTCCGTATATCCTTCAAGAATGGCGATTGGATTTCTGAGATCGTGGGCGACGGAAGCCTGTATCAGCTTTCTCTCCTCTATCATTTTCCACATTTCGCGGTTATTTTCGCTAAGCGCCCTGCGCATTTTTTCAAAGGAACGACAGAGCTCTCCCAGCTCATTTTCCAGGTCGCATTTTACAGAAAAATCAAGATCCCGCATACCGATGTGCCGCGCTGCGTCGTCCAGAGCCGCGATCCCGGGCTCAAGCTTTTTTCGGTAAAACCACAGGGCGCACATCAAAAAACCTGTGACTGAGTATGCTGCGGGCAGAACTCCCATGGCGATTCCCGCTCCGATATACGCCATCTTCCGGCGCGGGCCCATGTGTCCGATGCCATAGCCAATGCTGTCGATTGCAAAGGTACATTCATGCACGTCATATTTTTCGGGAACCGTCACATCGTTTTCCATTTGAAATAAATAGGGTATTCTCTGCTCGCTGCCGTCCGCCTTAATTCGATACGACTCCGTCTCCACGGCACCGTCCTGCGTGCGGTACCCGATTCGCAGAAATACATCGTTTTCTTCGGGCACGAGCCATTTTTGAAAAAGACGGCACGCAACGATGGTTACGGCGGATGCCAGCACAACGCACAAAAGCGTCACCGAAACCGCGGCAAAAAATTCCGATTTCAACGATCTTTTACTCTCTCTCAGTCCTTCCATTTATACCCGACTCCCCAAATCGTTTCAATATAGTCACGCTGCGTAACCTCCCGCAGCTTGGAACGAATCCTTCTGATGTGCTCCTTTACAACATTGCTGTCGCCTTCCGCGTCAAACCCCCATACCGCCTCGTAAATACGCTCTTTGTCGAAAATCCGTCCCCTGTATGTCATCAGATATTCTACCAAATCAAACTCCGTTTTAGAAAAAAAGATCTCCTCATCACCGTAAAACACACGCCGCTGTGTCAGATTTACAAAAAGCCCATCGGCAGTGGCAAGCACGCTGGCGCGGCTCTTATTTCGTTCCTCTCTGCGCAGATGCGCCGCTATGCGCGCCGTCAGTTCTTTCGCCGCCAAACTGCAGCCCATTGATTTTGTCCTGTTCCGCGATCCTCGCCGTCAGAAAAATAACAGGACATGACACATGAGCGCGGATATTCCGGCATAATTCCAGACCGTCAATGCCCGGAAGATTAATATCAAGCAGAATCAGATCCGGCTTTTTCTGCAATTGCTTAAGAGCCGAGCCGCCGTCGTTCGCCACAATCGTCTCATATCCGCAGTCACGCAAGTGTTTCTCCAGCAGATCCGTCAACATTTTTTCGTCGTCCACAATCAGGATTCGATGAGCCATACTCTTTTCCTCCAGAAATATTAATCTCCATTATACAAAATAAAAGTCAAAATACTGTCAAACCGTAAAATCCGTTTTCCCCGGGTAGGTTTTTACAATGCGGCACGCCAAAACAGGCGGCACACCGCCCGTACCCGGGGACATGCCGCCTGTTTTTCTGCTCCTTAAGCTTGCCGGTTTTTCAACAGTCACATAAAAAACCGGCAGCTCCTATATCATATTTCTTAATTTTTGTACCAAAAATCTCCATGTCCGTCCCCTCGACCTCTCCGGCCAGGATACGTTCTGCCCCCGCATGCAGAGCGTCTATGAGCTCCGGCTTCACCGGGAAAGTGCCGTGGGAGGGATAGATCAGGTCAAAGCGGGAACGGTACCCGTCCAGCTTTTCCAGACTTTTCAGATAAGCGTGCATTTCTCTCTGAACGCCAAACATAAAGATGTCTCCATCCTGTATCGGATCTCCGCTGATCAGAACGCGACCGGCTTTGTCCAGCACGGCTATGCTCCCCGGGGTATGGCCCGCAAGAGTGATAATCTCGAGTTCCCTGCCGCCCAGGTCAATTACATCTCCGTCCTCCACGGGGACGAAAACGCCTTTCATCTTATTAGTATTGTAGTAATTGGAAGCCTCCGCGGGATTCATGTAAAAAAACTCAAACTCGTCGTTGCTTCCCACATGATCCCTGTCGGCGTGCGTGTTTAACAGTTCCACAGGAAGATCCACAATACTTTCCGCAATTTCCCTGGCATTGTGTACCTGCATGCCGCTGTCGATTAAAAGAGCTTTTTTCTCACCCGCAAGCAAAAAGAATCTTACGCCGCCGTCTTCCATCCTCCAGGTATTTTCGTTGATTTGAATAATCTCCATTTTGCCTCACATTCCGCCCCTTAGCAGGCTGTATAAGTTATAGTGTACCGTCACCTGCAATTATATCACAAATATCTCATTCAGGACAGACTTTCCTGCAAATCTGACATTTTTACAGTATCAGTTTTATCTGCTTACGATCCGATAATAGATTCGTGCCGTAAGAGCGTAGATCAGTATATACATCAACCCGAACACCAGAAAGCAGGTCAGCGTACAGAAGAAAAACAGCTTTACGTTTAACATATTGAGAAGGCTCAGCACAAGCGTCATGAGGTGGAACGCAGCCGCCGTGTGTACACCTGCTGCCACAAGGGGCAGGAAAAATACTGTAAGCACCTGGGAATGTATTGCACTTTTGACCTCCTTTCGGCTCATCCCGACTTTCTGAAGAATCACAAAACGCTCCCTGTCGTCGTAACCCTCCGATATCTGCTTGTAATAGATGATAAGCACCGTGGCCATCACAAAGAGAAATCCAAGACAGATTCCCAGGAAGAAAAAGCTGCCGTACAGTCCCATAAAAGAGTCCCTCTCGCTGAAACGCGTCTCCATATGGCCGTTAAATCCCCGGGATGATAAAACAGCGGAAATCTCCTCTCTCAGCTTCTGCTTGAGCTCGTCGCTCACAAAGCAGTCAAATCCGTAATAGGTTGACGCCTGTACAGGAATACCAAGCCCATCCTCTGCAGCGCTTTTTAACCTTTCAAAATCCTCATCCCTGACAATGCAGTAATATCCGCTTATAATATTTGACTCTACGACTCCGTTTCCGTAAAATTCATCCAGCCGCTCTTTAATCCCAAAATTCATGCCAAACAGGCTGAGAGAGTCTTTTGCATATTTCTCGCGATTGCTGTAAAACAGGCTTTCCATTTCTCCAAGCTGCCGGTTTTCCCCCGTGGAAGCATTATAATCCGACAAAGGGATAAAAACTACGTTCCGAAAAGAAGCGGCGTCTATCATGACGTCAAGCTGGTTTTCATCTGTAATAAACCCGTCGTCTGTCTCCGCCACAGCAAACTGTATATCGGTATAGCAAATCTTGTTTTCCATTGCAATTCCCATATCTGCGCAGAGATCGTCCACCTGGCGGAAAACCTCGTCCTGCGCGGGATCATCATTTGACGTGATACCGAACTCATTGGGAAATCGGGTATGCAGAATGTCCTCCATCCCAACAATCATGCAGGAAGTGGCGGAAACCATGACAAGCACCATGGTAGAGAGGATGCAGATGTTTGAAAGGCCCACCGCGTTCTGCTTCATGCGGTATATCATGCCCGACACACTTATAAAATGATTGGTCTTGTAATAGAATTTTTTGTTTTTACGCAGAAGCTTTAAAACAGTGACGCTTCCCGCCGTAAAAAGCAGATACGTTCCTGC
>CANQSE010000127.1 GCA_947626405.1 uncultured Acetatifactor sp.
CCCATGTAACCATACAAATAGTCAGCGCCACCGAGCTTTTACTTGTTCGCGTTAATATAATCTAAAACATTGGTCTGGCTGTCAACAGCGCCCGCTAACAAGCTGGCAAAGGAATATTTAAAGGACGTGAAATATGTTGTGATCGACGCGGAGGAAAACATGGAGCTTGCCGCAAGGTATGGCGTCATGCAGGCTCCTACGCTGGTTGTGGTTGACGGGGACAGCCATAAGAAATATGTTAATGCCTCAAATATAAAAAAGTATGCCGAAAGCCTTGCGGCCGTACTCGCGTAGGGCGCAGAGTTTTTTATAGCCGCTGTGCGGGCGGGAGTAAAAATATTTTTGCGTGCGCAGTGCGGCGGAAACGGGGAAAATATGATTGACAAGCTGATAGACAGGATAAAAAAGACAAATGCGCCCATTGTTGTGGGGCTAGATCCCATGATGAAATTTGTGCCTGAGCATATACGCGAAGCGGCGTTTAAGGAATACGGGGAAACTCTTGAGGGCGCGGCTGAAGCGATCTGGCAGTATAACAAGGGAATAATAGACGCAGTGTACGACCTGATTCCGGCCGTGAAACCGCAGATCGCCATGTACGAGCAGTTTGGAATCCCGGGGCTTTCAGTTTTTCGGAGGACCGTAAAATACTGTAAGGAAAAAGGGCTTGTTGTCATCGGCGACGTAAAGAGGGGCGATATAGGCTCCACATCAGAAGCATACGCGGCCGCGCATCTTGGAAGGGTACAGGTTGGCGGGAGCGTCTTAAGCGTTTTTGACGAGGATTTTGCGACGGTGAACCCTTATTTGGGATCGGACGGCATAAAGCCTTTTTTGAAGGTGTGCAAAGAGGAGAAAAAGGGAATTTTTGTTCTGGTAAAGACTTCCAACCCAAGCAGCGGGGAGCTTCAGGATAAGCCGGTGGACAAAAAGCCCGTCTACGAGCTGGTCGGGGAGCAGGTCGCGGCATGGGGAGAGGAGTGTATGGGCAGCGGCTCGTACAGCTATGTCGGTGCGGTGGTAGGAGCAACATATCCGGAGCAGGGAAAAATCATGCGGAAGGTTATGCCGAAAGCGTTTATACTTGTGCCGGGATATGGCGCCCAGGGCGGTACGGGTGCGGATCTGGTGCATTTCTTTAACGAAGACGGTCTCGGCGCCATCGTAAACTCCTCGAGGGGCATCATTGCCGCCTATCAGCAGGATAAGTACGCTGGATACGGGCAGCAGGGATACGCGGATGCCGCCAGGGCGGCGGTGATTGCAATGCGTGAGGATATAAACACAAGCCTCGCGGGCAGAGCTTAACGAGGACGCTGCGCGGGCGGTCTGAAGCCTCCGGAGGTCCCGAAAATGCGGCTGCAGCCGTAGGTCGGGGGAAGGCTTAAAGCAGGCTCTGCGGCCGAGCGGTTCGGGCAGCCTGAATTTTGGCAGCCACGGCATATGCCGGCGCAGCGGACATTTTTATCTTCCGTGAGCACGGCTTCAAAGACCACGCTTTTTGAAGGTGTCATATAGAATGTGTCGCTGCAGGCAATGGGCATTTCGAGTTCCTCTATTATGCGGGGGATTTCCTTAAGGGGCGGTGCTCCGGCGTCGCCCGGGAAGCGGTACAGCGCAACGTGAAAACGGGTGTCGGACGCCACAAATCGGTTGTAATAACCGTATGCAAGCATCAGAAGCTCGCCGCAGATGCTCTCGGTCATATATGCCTCCCCGAGAAGTCCCAGCGAGATGTACCGCTCCTGGAGAATGTCGGGTCCGCAGCCGAGAGTCATTGCAGCTATGCTGTGTGCGCGGATTCTGCCGTCAGAGCCTTTGTCTTCAATGATCTTATGGTTCCAGCCGGCGCCGTTTTGCAGGTGCGGGGCAAGCTCCCCGGACACACGGATCAGATCCGTAAGCTGGTCGGGCTGATAATGATATTTGCTAAGGACATGCTTCGAAAAAGCCGGAGCTGCCATATTGTCGAGTAACTCCTGAAAAAAATGTTTCATTTAACCTCATTCCAAGGCGAATATATTCGCCTTTGAGCGTTTTTACACGACGGGGCAATTTGTGACGCTCCATCCTACATTTTTACAATATCATAGATCGGAGCGAAAGAAAAGGGGTAACGCCGCGGGCCGAACTGTTGCGAAAAGGGCGGCGCGGGAAAGAAAGATGATTGTTTTTTTTAAGGTTTCATGTTAGGATAAATTGTGTATCCGCAATTCCATGCAGGAGGGTTGTATCAGGATGAAACAGTACAAGCAGGAATTTATCGAATTTATGGTGGACTGCAATGTCCTTAAGTTCGGACAGTTCACGTTAAAGAGCGGAAGACAGTCTCCCTTTTTTATGAACGCCGGTGCCTATGTGACCGGCTCCCAGTTGAGGAAGCTCGGTCAGTATTACGCCCATGCGATACACGACAATTTCGGAGACGACTTTGACGTGCTGTTCGGTCCGGCTTACAAGGGAATACCGTTAAGCGTTGCGGCGGCCATTGGATACAGCGAACTGTACGGGAAAGAGGTGCGCTATTGTTCAAACCGCAAGGAGATAAAGGATCACGGCGATGTGGGGATTTTGCTTGGCAGCAGCCTTAAGGACGGCGACAGAGTTGTGATAATAGAGGACGTTACCACCTCGGGAAAATCCATCGAGGAGGTCTACCCGATAATTAAATCGCAGGCGGACGTGGAGATAAAAGGACTTATGGTATCTTTAAACCGCATGGAAAAGGGTCTTGAGGGACGCATGAGCGCTCTTGATGAAATCAGGAAAAAATACGGGTTTGAGGCCAGGGCTATTGTAACTATGGGCGAGGTAATAGAGCATCTCTACAACAAGCCCTGCAGAGGACAGGTGTATATAGACGATAAACTTAAAGCGGAGATTGACAAATATTATGAAATGTATGGAGCATGACGAGCACGACATCCTTATGACGGGAGAGAAAAGACAGGAGGGGAGCAGAATCATGGAGCAAAAGGTTTATAATGTGATGAAGGGCGCCGGAGCCGCCAACATAGCGGTAGGCGTGATCAGTATCGTTGTGGGTATGGCGACCGGAATACTGCTGATTGTGACGGGAGCCAAGCTGATAGCCGGAAAATCGAAGATTTTATTTTAAGCAAGGAGTGATATCGGGCATTTTCCGTAATATGGGGAAAGTGCCCTTTAGAGTTTTATGAAGAAAAGAAAAAGCTATATTTTCACCAACAAAAAAAATTCCCTGCGGGCTATAATGTCGGTGATTCTTGGCGTGCTCAGCCTGGCGTCGCTGTGGCTGATGGTTTTCCTTTCTTATTTAAGGGGCGGGGAGACTGAGGTGAAATACGGCTTTGTCGGACTGCTTGCGACGCTGTTTTCCATGGCGGGGCTCATACTGGCGGCTGTTACGGCGAGAGACAGGAACTATTACAGGCTGTTTCCCGTGCTTGGGATCGTGTTTAACCTGGCTGCTCTTGGGAGCGTCAGCCTGATCCTCTACGCGGGGGCGAGACTGTAGAGCATCTTACAGAATTGAAATGACTTTAATTAATAAAATAAATTGAGTTAAGATAATTAATTTGCAATGCCAATAGATTAATTTGCAATGCCAATGAATTAAAATGAAATGCAATGAATTAATTTGCAATAGATTGGTTGTAATGAAAGGAAAAACGATGGAAAATATGGCGGATGTGACGGAGGAGGACAGAGCTTTGCTCAGCGAGCGGTACAGGCTTGCAATGGACAGAGTGAGCCAGATCCCGCAGGAGCATTTCGGAGCGGAAGCTTTTGAGAGGTATTTTGCGGCGGCTGCGCGTTTTTTGCTGCTCATTGACGAGACGGGAAGCTTTATCGGGCAGGGCGGTCTTAACACGGCGCCGGTTGAGGAGCTTGCAAAGCGCAACAGGGAATTGTATGAGGATGCGGAGCCTAAGCATTACGCAGAGAGCTATTTAAATCCTGAGTACGCGGTAAATGAGCTGGGTGAGGAGCTTGGCCCCCTGCTTTCGCATCTGTACTACAGGCTTTTTCGCCTTATCGGGTTCGTGTACGAAAACAATATTGAGGAGATTACGGTGCGGACGGAGCTGTTTGTGGAGGTCTACACCGAATTTGTATATCGGTGGCAGGAGGATAATACGCTTCCTGACGGCCCGGTAATAAAGGATATTCTGTACTGGTCCGCAAGCGATTATCTGGATTTGAGCTCCGAGCGCGAAATAAGGGAAATGCTGTGCCCAAAGCGGGGCGTCTGGTACGATATCGTTAAAAGCGCCGATTTAAACGACGTAAGATATCTCTACGCCTACGGGGAATATGTGAGCGACAATGAGCTTGAGACGGCAAAATTCATGGCCGGTCTTGACGAGGCGACAATTGCGTCCATGGCCGATACCTACACGGAAGGGTACCGTATCGGATTTGAGGTCACGGGAAAGGATCTTTCACGCAAGGGAACGGTGAAGCTGGGATACCGTCTTGGATTTGAGCGTATGATGCGGCGGGCGGTGGAAAATTTTGAGAAGCTTGGTCTTAGTCCAATCTCGTACCGCGGCGGATACAGGGGATTCGGCGGTGCGCCTGTGAACCGTCAGATGGATTACGACCACAGAAACGATGATGCGATCTATCTTGACAGACAGTATGTAAACCGTAAGCTTGACACCTGCAGGGCGGCGCTGGAAAAGTACCGCGTCCAGGCGGGCAGATACGCGGGTCCTGCGTATGTGGAGACATTCGGCGAGGAAGATTTTAAGCCTGTGAACAAGCCGCATGCGTACAGCATGTCCGAAGAACAGAACAGGCTCAAGGTGGAATTTGAGGCAAAATACGATGAGCTGACGAACCAATACATTCCGCAGGAGGAGGTGAGCTTTACCATAATCGCCTTCCCCATTCCGCAGATCGGTCCGGTGTTTAAGGAGCTCTTTGAGGAGACAATCAGGATTAATACGCTGGATTACAGGCTTTACCGCGATGTGCAGCAGAAGCTCATAGACGCTCTGGATCAGGCGGATTTCTGCATAATCAGAGGAATGAACGGAAACAGGACAGATCTTAAGGTTAATCTGTGGAAGCTTAAGGATCCCCAAAAAGAAACCATATTTGAAAACTGCGTGGCGGATGTGAACATTCCCGTGGGAGAGGTTTTTACCTCCCCTGTTCTTGAGGGGACGGAGGGCGTGCTCCACGTTAAAAGATTTTTATTGAAGGGGATGGAATTTAAGGATCTCACGATCTCCTTCAGGGACGGAATGATAACGGATTACTGCTGTTCAAATTTTGACGTGGAAGAAGAAAACAGACGGTTCGTGATGGAAAATGTGCTCTACCGTCACGAGACGCTTCCTCTCGGCGAGTTTGCAATCGGAACAAATACAACGGCTTATGTTGTCGCAAGACGGCTCGGCGTGGAGGACAAATTTCCGATTCTCATAGCCGAAAAGACGGGACCGCACTTTGCCGTCGGGGACACGTGCTATTCCCACGTTGAGGATGTAAAGGTGTATAATCCGGACGGGAAGGAGATCGTCGCCAGAGAAAACAGCGTGGCGGCCCTGAGAAATGAAAAACCTCTGGAAGCGTATTTTAACTGTCACACCGACATTACTATCCCCTATGACGAGCTGGGAGAGCTTACGGCGGTGCGAAAGGACGGGAGCCTTATCCCTGTCATAAGGGAGGGAAGGTTCGTGCTTGAGGGAACGGAAATCCTGAACAGGGCGTTTGAGTGAAACAAAAACCTTAAGATTTCTTCATACAGTTAATTAGGGCTTGCACAGAAAAACCAATTTTAGTACACTTAAGTTGAGTAAGGATTGTGCAAAGGGTAAAAAGCGGGGGAGATTACTATGGCAAAAGTAGGTATTGTAATGGGAAGCGATTCCGATCTGCCTGTGATGGCAAAGGCGGCTGACATACTTGAGGAGCTCGGCGTCAGCTATGAAATGACAATCATCAGCGCCCACAGGGAGCCGGATGTATTTTTTGAATATGCCAGAGGCGCGGAGGCAAAGGGATTTAAGGTTATTATAGCGGGAGCCGGAATGGCGGCTCATCTGCCCGGCATGTGCGCGGCGCTTTTTCCGATGCCTGTGATAGGGGTGCCGATGCACACGTCTTCGCTGGGAGGCAGGGATTCACTGTACTCCATCGTGCAGATGCCGTCGGGGATTCCG
>CANQSE010000128.1 GCA_947626405.1 uncultured Acetatifactor sp.
ACTTCCTGGTGGTGATAAACCTCGACGACTGGACCGCGTCAACCAAAAGCTTCAGCTCCGCCAGTTCAAAGTCACGCCCCGCCATGTAATATCCGCCGCCCAGTCTGCTGTGCACCTGTATTATGTCATATCCGAAATCGTTGAGCTTCGCTATATCGTCATAAATGCTTTTGCGCTCGGAGTGTATGCCGTTTGCATCCAGGTAGGCGATTATGTCCGCAGTGCTGGCTGGGTGATTTTCATCCGTGCTCTCCGTCAGGAGTTTAATAATGTATAAAAGCTTAAGCTTCTGTCCAGCCGATTTTGCCATGTCAAAAAAATCCCCCGCAAAAATATGTCATTTTTATTTTTATTCCCCTGGCGTGCTTTAGCACGCATACCAATCAGAATTTGAAAGTTTACTTTCAAACTTTATTCTTCCTGAGGTTCTTTAGTCTCCGCCGCCTGAGCCTTTTGCATATTCTTTTTAATGGCAAGCCTTATCCCGATAAAAACGGCAGCCGCGGCGACGACTACAATAATAAGCATAAGCACGCCATAGCTGAGAAATACATTTATAAACTTTATAAGATTTTCCATATACCCTCCAATCCGAAGCGTTTGCGCGGCATGACATCAGGAATTTGTGAATACGTCTTCTCACCTGCGCTCAAAACGGCTCCGTAAGCTTTTTCCTGTTATCAGTATATCAACGCCGTTAGCTTCCGTCAAGCATGTTCCCGCAATCCTGTATACAGATCCAACAATCTTGTAAACAGATCCCGCAATCCTGCATACAGATCCCGCAATCCTATATTCAGGAATGTTGCCACACTCCTGTATTCAGGAAATTGAGCGCCTGGTCCTCAGCCCGTCTGATAATATCCGGGTCATATCCCATCAGCTCAAGCAGACGGATGGCGTTTCGGGTGGCAGCTTTTCCCGGCAGGAGCCGGTAATTGAACACCATGTCGCCGTCTTTCAGTTCCTCCTCAAAGTGATAATTGTCAAACCTTTCGTCAAGAAGATCCGTAAGCTCTATGTCGTGCGTAGCGGCAAAACACAATATACCGAAAGAGCCGAGCGAAGCAAGAATCTGCGTGGAAGCGGCGATTCTCTCCACCGTGTTAGTGCCGCGCAGCACCTCGTCTACAAAGCACAGAATCGGTCGTTTCCCTGACGCGGCAGCGTCCAGGATCCTTTTTAATGCCCTGATTTCCACTGTGTAATAGCTCTCACCGTCCGAAAGGCTGTCCTTGAGAGCCATCGAAGAATATATAAAGAAAAACGGAGCGCGGAAGCCGTCCGCCGTACAGGTGTGGATTGTCTGTGCCAGGATTGCATTTAACGCCGTCATTTTAAGAAACGTGGATTTTCCCGACGCGTTGGAGCCTGTGAGCAGAACGCCCCTTTCTGCGACGATGTCGTTTTTCACGGGATTACTTAAGAGCGGGTGATATCCGCCTTTAAGCTCAATACCGCCCTGAGGCGTAAACTCGGGAATACAGAAGCCCTCCTCAAGAGACTGGCGAAACTCCCATACACAGATCGCAGTCTCCAGAAATCCTACCGTGCCGGCTAGCGCATCCACATCTTTAATATGACCTCTTAAATGTTTTAACATCCCGTTGAATTTGATCAGATCAACATGAAATACCATGCGGATATAGTCAAGCAGAATCTCTATGGGATTGCCTGACGCGTTTTCCATGCCTCTTGCCGGAGACATGACCCAGAAGGAATTGCGCCTCATGCCCTGCATTGCCCTCCTGTGTCTGCGCAGTTCATCCCACTCCCCTTCGCATACGGGTATAGGATGCTTTTCAAGGGTGCGGCACACGTCAAGAAGTCTGAGCACATAGGCGAAGCTTATCAGATACGGGTCGATATCTTCCTTCTGACGGAAATACGTCAAAATGTTATAGATTGTCAGCGCCACAATCCCGAGCACTCCGACTGACAGCCTGAAAAAAAGCAGACCGATAAAAGGCAGAAACAAAAGGTCACGCACAATGCTGCCCAGGCTGGAGCGGCTGCCGAGACAGTCAAGGTTGTCAAGATAGTCATAAAGCGAGTATTTACCTGTGTTTCCGAGCTCATGCAATGCGAGCTGCACCCTCACTCTCTCGTCGGGATTGTTGCCGAAATACTCCACCGTATCTTCGAGGTGGAGAAGACGCCCCTCGTCCATAGACGGCGTCCTGAGCGTATAATAAAGGTATTCCTCCCCCGAAGATGAAAGGGCGTAATTCATCCTTTTAAAAACGTCGTCCATATCAAGATCGTTCCAGGTTATATCGTCAATCTGTCCCTCGGCGGTATGTCTTGTATAATAGCTCCCCATTCTCATGTATCTGCGCGGGTCGTATTCCTTATCACGGAGCTTTTCATAGTTCCCATACAGGGCCTGAATGTATTTTTTTCTCCGGCTGCGTGCCCTGAGCGCCTCTGAAAAAAAGAGCAAAAACACCAATCCCACAGACACCGCAAGCATTAAAAAATATTCCATACCTCTCCCCAATGACAGATTTTTGCGAAAAGGGCAGGCACATCCAAAATTTTGGATGCCCCGCCCTCTTGTTTTCCTTGGTTTACCTTGGGTGTTCCTTTGGTCCCCTTGGTATCCCTTTGGTTCCTTGGTTTACCTTGGGTTCCATTGATATTCCTTTGGTCCCTTGGTATTCCTTTGGTTCCCTTGATTTTCCCTGATTTATGCCTGCCTATACAACCAGGAAAAATTTAATCAGGAAGATTGCCGACAGGATATATGTCAAAACGGAGACGTCCTTTCCCTTGCCGGTAAAAAGCTTTATTACCGTATAGGAGATCAGTCCGATACCGATGGCATGTCCTATTGAGCCTGACACAGGCATTGCAATCAGCATAAGCGCTACGGGAACAGTCTCATATATGTCGTCAAAATGTACGTTTTTAAGACCGGTAATCATCAAAACGCCAACATAGATTAACGCTGCGGATGTTGCTGCCGGAGGAATGACTGCGGCTATGGGCGAGATGAAGATGCAGAGCAGGAAAAGCACGCCTGTCGTCAGGGCGGTCAGACCCGTACGTCCTCCTGCCTCCACGCCAGAAGCGGATTCAACAAACGTCGTTACGGTGGATGTACCTGTGGCGGATCCCACAACCGTTCCGATTGCGTCGGCAAGAAGCGCCTCTTTCATGTTAGGCATTTTTCCGTCTTTATCAAGCATACCTGCGCGGCTCGCGGTGCCTACCAGCGTTCCGATTGTGTCAAACATATCGATTATGCAGAATGTAACGATAAGAGTAATAATCGTAAACCAGCCTATCTGTGCAAAAACCGTAAAGTTAAATTTAAACAGCGTGGTCTCAGCCATATCCTTTACCGGAGGAATAAAGGCGTCCGGCGTGATATTTGCGAAAGGATTTCTGTCAAGAAAGATCGCCTGGCCAATCCAGTTTATCACGCTTGCCACCAGCATTCCCAAAAGTACGGAGGCCTTGACGCCCTTCTGCGCCAAAACTACGATCACAAACAGTCCGATGAACATTGTGGCAACGGTGAGAACCATTTCGGGATATGCGTCTCCCATATTGTCGCTTGCAAATTTGGCAGTGAGCGAGCCAAAGAAATCACGCATAACATAAAACGTTCCGCCGCCTACTCCGGCATTTGAGCCAAGGCCGATATTCATCAGCATAAGTCCGATTGCCGGCGCGATACCGAGCCGTACTCCAAGCGGAATTGCATCCACGATTTTTTCGCGGATATTGAGGACAGACAGGATTACAAACAGTATGCCTTCGATAAGGATGATGCAGAGCGCAGCCTGGAAAGATTCCAGGTAGGCTGTTCCTGTGATAAGCGTGATATTTGCCACAACCGAGGCGAAAAATGAGTTTAACCCCATGCCCGGAGCCATGGCAAACGGCTTGTTTGCAAGAAAGGCCATTGCAAACATTCCGATGGCGGAGGCAATACAGGTTGCCATGAACACGCCGTTCCAGAGCTGGTTAAGCGGAGCCTCCGTGTGAACGAATCCCACCAGCAGGTTAGGATTCAGCGCGATGATGTAGGCCATCGTCATAAAGGTTGTGAGTCCGGCTATCAGCTCCGTCTTCACGTTTGTGTTGTTTTCCTTCAGTTTGAAGAAATTTTTAAACATTGTTTCTCTCCCTTCCTTTTACATGTTTGCAGGAAAATTTATTGTAAGACGCTGTTTATGTGACCCTCACCGGTTACGCGTCGAACAATCTTTTCACATTCTCTGTATATGCTTTCCGGACTGTCGCCTACATGAAACTCCCCGTTGCTATAGAGGATTTTCCCGCCGATCATCGTCATCTTTACGTTGGACTTGCTCCCGCTGTAGACGATGTTTCCGGTAATACTGTTGAGCGGCTGCATATTGGGCTGTTTCAGATCTATGAGTATCAGATCCGCATATTTCCCCTCTGCCAGCACGTCCGCATCAGCAAGCCCCATCGCAAAAGCCCCATTGACAGTAGCCATATTAAGGACAGACATGGCGTTCAGGCTCGAAGCGTCGTTTTCTTTAAGCTTGCTGAGCCCCGAGACAAGGAACATCTCGCGGAACATGTCAAGACAGTTATTGCTTGCGGCTCCGTCGGTTCCTATGGCAACAGGAATCTTCATACGCTCAAATTTCGCAGCGGGCGCTATCCCGCTCGCCAGCTTCATGTTTGATGCGGGGCATGTGACGACACAGAGCCTTCGTCTGCGGAACACATCCATGTCGGCGGGTGTCATGTGCACGCAGTGATAACCGCCGCCTCCAAACTCAAAAAGCCCCATGCTGTCAAGATACACCGCCGGAGGGACGCCGCATCTCGCCATGCACTCCTCCACCTCACGCTTCGTCTCAGAAAGGTGTGTGTAAACCGGCGCGTGGTATTTGTGGGAAAGCTGCGCCAGCCTGTAAAGCAGATCCTTTGAGCAGGTATATTCCGCATGGAAACCCATCCTGTAACTGATTAGCTCATGCTTCCCGTTCCATTTCAGATATTCCTCCTCCACCTGCTCCACGGAGGATGTAAAATTGTTGAGGCCGCTGACAAGAACGCATCTCATTCCTGTGTCGATACATGCCTGCGCCGTTTTCTCCGGCATAAGATACATATCAAAGACAGCCGTGATGCCCGACGTCAGATATTCCAAAACCGCAAGCCTGGTCAGGTGATATATATCCTCGCCGGTCAGTTTTTTCTCAACGGGAAAAATCTTATCGTTCAGCCATCTCTGCAGAGGTACGTCGTCCGCATATGAGCGCAGCAGCGTCATGGCGGAATGTGTGTGCGCGTTTTTAAAGCCCGGCATAATGAGGTTGTCCCCGCAGTCTATCTCCGAGTCCCACTCAATACCTTCGGGTTCTTCCGCCTGGCGGCAGTCTTTTTCCCCGTTTTCCAAAACACAGAGGATCCTGTCGTCTTTTACCCACACTTCCCCGCGGAATATCGGTCTGTTTTTTCCCATAGTAAGGATTCTGGCATTGTACAATCGGGTGTTCATCTGATGGAATCACCTCCAAAACCACAGGGCAAAAGTCCCTCAAGCGTAAATTCCCTGTAATCATCAACGCTGCGTGCAACTATTACCTGAAACTCCTCTTTTCCCGCAAATTCACTAAGTACCTGTCTGCAGATACCGCAGGGGTAAGCATAGTCAGAAAGAGAGCCGCCATCCCTGCCGCCCGCAACTGCAATAGCCAGAAACCGACGCTTTCCCTGGCTGACAGCCTTGAAAAGAGCTGTCCTCTCCGCACAGCATGACGCCCCATACGAAGCGTTTTCCACATTACATCCTGTTATGATCTCTCCGTCCTGCGCAAGAAGTGCAGCGCCAACCCTGTAGCCTGAATATGGAGCGTATGAATTTTGGCGGGCGTCAAGCGCCGCCTTTATCAGTTCCGTCCTTGTCTCATCTTTCATTCCGCCGTCTTAATCCTCTTTCTTCCCGGGACGCTTCACGCCGCCCGGCCGCTCACATATCCGCCATTCTTAGAACTGATTGTGTCACAAGCTTTTGAAATTCGGGAGCCGCCTTGTCCGCAGCTTCCTGTACCTCTTTATGGCTTAAGGGCTCCGGAGTCATTCCGGCCGCCGGATTGCTGATACATGATATGCCGCATACCCTCATTCCCATATGGCGCGCCGCGATTGCTTCAACAA
>CANQSE010000129.1 GCA_947626405.1 uncultured Acetatifactor sp.
TTCTCGCTCAGCAGCATTACACAACCTTTACGCAGCGCATGAAGGATTTTCCGGTGCGGGTCGAA
The DNA here is from genome assembly GCA_947626405.1 of uncultured Acetatifactor sp. GTDB lineage: Bacteria > Bacillota > Clostridia > Lachnospirales > Lachnospiraceae > Acetatifactor. Next base: position 66 of record CANQSE010000129.1, read on the forward strand.
ATGCTAAGCAGGTTCCGCACGCCCTCCGAGACAGGAAAGGTTATCGCTGATATTCAGAAAGGCATGGTTGACATTGTGATCGGCACCCACAGAGTGCTTTCGGCCGATGTGAAATTTAAGGATCTGGGACTTTTGATCATCGACGAGGAGCAGCGGTTCGGTGTGGCCCACAAGGAAAAAATCAAGAAGCTGAAGGAAAATGTGGACGTGCTGACGCTCACCGCAACGCCGATTCCGCGGACGCTTCATATGAGCCTGGTGGGAATACGCGACATGAGCGTGCTTGAGGAAGCTCCGGAGGACCGCCTTCCCATACAGACATTTGTATGCGAATATAACGAAGAACTTATACGTGAGGCGATCTCAAGGGAGCTGGCAAGAGACGGGCAGGTGTTTTATGTCTTTAACAGGGTGGCCGGTATCGCGGATGTGACGGCGCGTATCAGTGCGCTTGTACCGGATGCAGTCGTGGCCTTTGCCCATGGCCAGATGAAGGAGAGCGAGCTTGAAAGGATAATGTTTGAATTTATCGAAGGAGAGATCGATGTGCTCGTGTCAACCACCATCATTGAGACAGGGCTTGATATCTCCAACGTAAACACTATGATTATACACGATTCCGACAATATGGGTCTGGCGCAGCTCTATCAGCTAAGAGGGCGTGTGGGGCGTTCAAACAGGACGGCCTATGCCTTTTTGATGTACAGGCGTGATAAGCTTCTTAAGGAGGCGGCGGAAAAGAGGCTTGCGGCAATCAGGGAGTTTACGGATCTGGGAAGCGGATTTAAGATTGCAATGAGGGATCTCGAGATCCGCGGCGCCGGAAATCTGCTTGGAGTCAGACAGCACGGACACATGGAGGCGGTTGGGTACGATCTTTACTGCAAGATGCTGAATGAGGCGGTACAGGCTATGAAGGGCACGGAAGCGGCCCGTGATTTTTCAACTGTCATCGATCTTGACGTGGACGCTTTTATACCCGGGACGTATATTGTCAACGAGACGCAGAAGCTTGACATTTATAAAAGGATTGCGGGGATCGGCAATGAGAGGGAGAGGGACGACATGCGCGATGAGCTTCTGGACCGCTTCGGAGAGATCCCGGGGTCGGTCGAAAATCTGCTCCGCATCGCTCTGATACGCGTGGCGGCCCACAGGCTCTACATGACGGAGATAAAAGGCAAGAACGAGAGAATTATATTTACGCTGAAACCTGACGCCGCTCTGGATCCCGCGGGAATCCCCGGGCTTTTAAAAAGCTACGGCAGAGAGCTTACGTTTACCGCCTGCGGAGCGTCCTTTTTTACCTACAGATACAAAAAGACGGGACTTGTGGAGACTGACGCTGAATTTCTTCTTGGAAAAACGGAGGAGATTCTTTCGCGTATGGAAGTCATGCTGTCGGGCACATAAAATCGAACAAATGTTTTTTGAGGGAGTTTTATTACCCTTCAAAAGTGTTACCTTCTGTTATGTAACAGGTGATCGACGCAGAACATGCGATTTGCCGAATGAACAGGAGGGACTGCAATATGAAGGGATACAACACCTCAAACGGTTATATGGGATTTGTTGATGGCGCTTACATGCTCTTTGCCAGCGAGGAGGACTATTGGGAATATCTGGAGGCGCAGCAGTGATTTTTTCGATCATGTATAATAATCCTTCATTTACAAATACTACAAAAGCGCTAAATGAAATGTTGTACGAAATGGAGGAAAAAGCATGAAAGCGACAGGAATTGTGAGACGTATAGATGATCTTGGCAGGATTGTAATTCCCAAGGAAATCCGCAGGACTTTACACATAAGGGAATCAGATCCCCTCGAGATATTTACTGACAGCGAAGGACAGATAATACTGAAAAAATATTCGCCCATAGGCGAGATGAGCACGTTTGCGAAACAGTATGCGGAGAGTCTGGCGCAGGTTTCGGGACATGCGGCTCTGATTGCCGACAGGGATCAGTTTATTGCCGCGGCGGGCGGTTATAAACAGCTTGTGAATAAATCGGTCAGCAAACAGTTGGACGAAAAGGTACACAACCGTGAAACTCTGATGGCGTCAAGGGGCGACAGGAGTTTTATCAACGTCTGCGACGAGGGAGGGGAGGAGTACCAGCACGAGGCAATAGCTCCTATTCTCTGCGAGGGCGACATCATAGGCAGCGTTGTGCTTCTCCAGAACGACAACAGGGTCAGAATGGGTGAGGTTGAGCAGAAGCTTCTGCAGTCGGCCGCCGGATTTCTCGGCAGACAGATGGAGCAGTAGGGATGCCCTGCCGGAAAAGGATTCTGATTTTTCGCTCTTGACTTTTTATTTTGGATCGTACTATAATAATACAAATTTCAAACGATCCTTAAATGCGTTGACTAAGAGAGTATCTGTATCGTGAAAGGCAAAGCGAGCCGGTGGCGGTGAAAGACCGGTCCGAGTAACGTAACAGGGAAGATCACTTCCGAGCAGTCAGGGCAAAAGGCGGAGAAAATCCGGCCCGGTAGTCCTGAACGGTGTTCCTCCGTTATGGGAAACCATATTATTCCTGCGGTTTGGCCGTGGGAACGTATGCAGTAACAGGTGGTAACGCAGATATGCCGCGTCCTTTTACGGACGCGGTTTTTTTCGGTTATCGGGACGTTGAGGACAGCTTTGCGCGGACGGCGCTCTCGGATATTGCATCCCGGGAAAAGAAAGGAAGAAGCGTATGTACAACAAAGTGTCGAAAGATCTGAATTTTGTGGAGAGAGAAAAACAGATCGGAAAATTCTGGAGAGACAACAATATTTTCCAGAAAAGTATTGAAAAACGCAAGGACGGACCGGTGTATACCTTTTATGACGGCCCGCCTACCGCAAACGGCAAGCCGCATATCGGTCATGTGGAGACACGTACCATAAAGGATATGATTCCCAGGTACCGTACAATGAAGGGATATATGGTGCCGAGAAAGGCCGGATGGGATACACACGGACTTCCTGTGGAGATCGAGGTTGAAAAGCTGCTTGGCTTAAACGGAAAGGAGCAGATCGAGCAGTACGGTCTGGAGCCCTTTATTGATAAGTGCAAGGAGAGCGTCTGGAAATATAAGGGCATGTGGGAGGATTTCTCGGGAACCGTTGGATTCTGGGCTGACATGGACGACCCTTATGTAACTTATCATGACGATTACATCGAATCCGAATGGTGGGCGTTAAAGACTATCTGGGACAAGGGACTTTTATACAAGGGCTTTAAGATCGTGCCATATTGTCCGCGCTGCGGGACTCCTCTGTCAACGGCGGAGGTGGCGCAGGGCTACAAGGATATAAAGGAGCGTTCCGCCGTAGCAAGGTTTAAGGTTAAGGGGGAGGACGCTTACATTCTTGCCTGGACCACGACGCCCTGGACGCTTCCCTCAAACGTGGCGCTGTGCGTAAATCCTGAGGAAACCTACGCAAAGGTGAAAGCTGCGGACGGCTATACCTATTATATGGCGGAGGCATTGCTTGACACTGTTCTCGGAAAGCTGGGGGATCCCAAAGAGGGGAAGGCGGCCTATGAAGTCCTTGAGACCTGCACGGGAAAGGATCTGGAGTTTAAGGAGTATGAGCCTCTCTTTGACTGTGCGGTGGATATCTGTGCAAAACAGGGCAAAAAAGCCTTTTATGTGGTTTGTGACACGTATGTCACACTGACAGACGGTACGGGAGTGGTCCACATCGCACCCGCTTTCGGTGAGGACGACGCGAAGGTGGGACGTGCGTATGATCTGCCCTTTGTCCAGCTTGTGGACGGAAAAGGCGAGATGACGGCTGAGACGCCCTACGCGGGAGTGTTTGTCAAGAAGGCGGATCCGATGGTGCTTAAGGATCTCGACGCGAAGGGTCTGCTTTTTGACGCGCCGAAGTTTGAGCACAGCTATCCTCACTGCTGGAGATGTGATACGCCGCTTATTTACTATGCGCGGGAATCATGGTATATCAGGGAGACCGCGGTGCGGGACGATCTGATCCGCAACAATAATACCGTAAACTGGATTCCGGAATCCATCGGTACGGGAAGGTTCGGCAACTGGCTGGAGAACATTCAGGACTGGGCGATATCCCGAAACCGTTACTGGGGCACGCCGTTAAATATATGGGAGTGCGAGTGCGGGCATCAGGAGTGCGTGGGCAGCAGGCAGGAGCTTACGGAGCTCTCAGGCGATCCGGAAAGCGCGAAGGTTGAGCTGCACAGACCGTACATTGACGAGGTGACCTTCCCCTGCCCGAAGTGTAAAAAGACAATGCACAGGGTTCCGGAAGTCATAGACTGCTGGTTTGACTCAGGAGCCATGCCTTTTGCGCAGCACCACTATCCTTTTGAAAATAAGGAGCTGTTTGAACAGCAGTTTCCGGCTCAGTTCATATCCGAAGCCGTTGACCAGACAAGAGGCTGGTTTCACTCGCTGATGGCCGAATCGACGCTTCTCTTTAACAAAGCGCCTTATGAGAACGTAATCGTCCTTGGCCATGTGCAGGACGAGAACGGACAGAAGATGAGCAAGTCCAAGGGAAATGCGGTGGATCCCTTTGAAGCGCTGGAGACGTACGGCGCGGACGCGATCCGCTGGTATTTTTACACAAGCTCCGCACCATGGCTTCCAAAGCGCTTTTCGGGTAAGATTGTACAGGAGGGACAGCGCAAGTTCCTCGGAAAATTATGGAACACATACGCTTTCTTTGTGCTTTATGCTGACATTGACGGATTCGACGCCACAAAGTACCGGATGGATCCCGAAACTCTGACCGTTCTTGACAGATGGCTTTTGTCGCGCCTTAACACTGTGGTGGGACAGGTGGATGAGAATCTGGATCAGTACCGTATTCCCGAGGCCGCAAAGGCTCTGCAGGATTTTGTCGAGGAGATGAGCAACTGGTACGTGAGAAGAAACAGGGAGCGTTTCTGGGCGAAGGGAATGGAGCAGGACAAAATCAACGCATACATGACTCTCTACCAGGCGCTTGTGACTGTCAGCAAGGCGGCTGCGCCCATGATTCCTTTCATGACGGAGGATATTTATCAGAATCTGGTGCGAAGCGTTGACAAGGCTGCCCCGGAAAGTATTCACCTGTGCGATTTCCCCGTCGTGGAGGAGCAGTATATAGACAGAGAGCTGGAAGCTGTCATGGAGGAAGTGCAGAACGCCGTTACCGTCGGTCATTCATGCCGTGAGGACGCTGCGCTCAAGACCCGCCAGCCCTTAAGCAGGATGTACCTGAAAGCGGATTTTGCGCTCAGCGGATATTATACTGATATCATCAAGGAGGAGCTGAACGTTAAGGAGGTAGTGTTTACCGACGATGTGAGAGAGTTTACTTCCTATACCTTTAAGCCGCAGCTTCGAACGGTTGGGCCTAAGTACGGAAAGCTTCTTGGCGGTATTCAGAAAAAACTTGCATCCCTTGACGGCAACGCGGCCATGGATGAGCTGAATGAAAACGGAAAGCTTGCATTTGACGTAGATGGCGTACAGGTGGAGCTTTCGCGTGACGATCTTCTTATCGACATGGCGCAGAAGCCGGGTTATGTATCTCAGGAAAACGGACGTATGACGGTGGTGCTGGATGCAAATCTTACGGAGGAGCTGATCGAGGAGGGCTTTGTGCTTGAAATGATCAGCAAGCTCCAGACCATGCGTAAGGAGGCCGATTTTGAGGTCACGGATCATATAAGGGTATCGGTAAACGGAAACGAAAAGCTGGCGGCTCTTGCGGACAGGAACAGGAATGTCATCATGGGGAAGGTGCTTGCTGACGAGCTTACCGCCGGAAAGGAATTTGCCGTTTCCAGAGAGTGGGACGTGAATGAGGAAAAAGTCACGCTTTCCGTGGAAAAGCGGTAACAGGATTCAGAAAGAAAATTTATGGAAGGAAAACAGGATCTTATGGAAGGAAGGCGGGAGGGAAAGCGTCTCGACGACAGAAAAAAGAGCGTGTTGTTTTTGCTTCTGACAGGGGGACTGCTCCTGCTGCTCCATACAAGGATCCCGGTGGACACACATGATGACGCGGCGTTTGCCACATACTGGACCCAGC
>CANQSE010000130.1 GCA_947626405.1 uncultured Acetatifactor sp.
TAAAGAAAAACTGTGTGATTGGGAAGAGGTTTCGGCTTCTTCCCTTTATTTTTGCCAACTATAATTTTACACTAACTATGGCTGCTCATCTCCTTTTTAAGCTGTCGCATGATCTTTTTTTCCAGCCTGGAAATATAGGACTGCGAAATTCCTAACAGGGATGCCACCTCCTTCTGCGTCATCTCCTGGCCGTCCCTTGTCCCGAGCCCGAATCTGAGTCTCACGATGGTCTTTTCCCTCTCGGACAGCTTGCTCACCGCCCCCATTAAAAGCTTCCGCTCCACCTCATTCTCGATATTCCGATAGATCACATCCTCGTCCGTCCCGAGTATATCGGACAAAAGGAGCTCGTTTCCGTCCCAGTCCACGTTCAGCGGCTCGTCTATTGACACCTCGAGTCTCGTCTTGTTATTTCTTCTCAGGTACATCAGAATCTCGTTTTCAATACACCTTGAGGCATATGTCGCGAGCTTGATATTTTTCTCGGGATTAAACGTATTGATGGATTTGATAAGCCCTATTGTCCCTATGGATATCAGATCCTCCACGCCCACGCCCGTATTGTCAAATTTTTTTGCTATGTAGACCACAAGCCTCAGATTGTGCTCGATCAGGATTGCTTTAGCCTGCGCGTCTATCTCCGTACCCAGATCGTTTATGACCTCGCTCTCCCTGTCTACCTCAAGGGGCGGAGGGAGCACCTCAGCCCCTCCTATGTAATGGATCTCTCCTCTTTTATGCAGCAGAAGATTCTCCCTGCGTATCATTTTAAACTGCATTTTACCCGGTATTGCCACTTTAAGTATCATATTTCCTCTCATTCTGCCGTTTTCGCGGCTTTCCCCTTCGCCGCTCTGAAAAGAGCATGGGATTAATAATCATTTTTACGGATTCCGCCTCTGCATCTTCCCTTTCGCTTATCCCCTGCGGGCTGACTGCGATCCAGACCTGGAAAAATGTCCTTGTTATCCCGTTTCTCTCAATCCTGAGCTCCGGAAGCAGCCGTCCTTCAAGAATACCAAGGCTCTTTCCTATGCTGTGGTACGGAACGGCTCTGACTCCCTCAGGGAGATCCTTCGCAATGCTTTCCATCACCCCTGCCGTCACAATACATACGGGCTTTCGGCTGATGGGCTCCGTAAGAGAATTTCCCGAGTCAACCAGCGCACCGGCCGTCACCCTTCTGCCGCCGCAGATCAGGTGCGCAAGACAAAGACATTCTTCGTCCTCGTTCTTTCTGCCCGTGCGCGACATAAACAGGAAGCATACTCCTCCCATTCCCATAATGCCGAATATTCCCGTCAGGTACTTCTTAAAACCCGGCATAAGGCGGATTACAAAGAGCATTGCCCCGCCCATGAAGAAAGAATAGATAACAAGCTTTTCCAAAAGCTTCATAAACATTCTGAAGCTCCTTACAGGGAACGCCGCAAGCAGCATCCCCACCGTTGAAACCGCCGCTCCAAGCGCAATCTTAACCGGCGCCGGAGCCGCAATCATAAAAGGAAGCAGACCGCCCAGCCCTCCCGCCGCGGCACCGATAAGCAGCCTGCCCGGCGTGGCAGTGCCGTAGGCGCTTCGGTTGACCAGAGCAAGAAGGTACAGGTTCATAACAAAATTGACCAGAAAAAGACTGTCAACATACAGTTCATATTGCATCGGCATCATCCTTTTAACAATTATTATAAGGGGGAGGCTTCATAAAATTTGTCAAAGACAAGGGGAACAATACTTTAATTTATCGACAAAAAATCGAGTGATCGCTCACTCGATTTTTAATCTTGACATATTTAAGTATTTAACATATTTAAGTATTTAATATATTTAAGTATTTAAGTATTTAACATATTTAAGAATAATTCTCAACTCTGGTACGAAATCTACTTTCTCTGCAGGAAATCCGGTATCTTAAGGGATTTTTCCTCCACGGAGCTTCTGATGTCAACGGGCTTCTGAATACCTGGAACAGGTCTTGGCGCCTGCTGACCCGCCTGCTGTCCTCCCTGGGGCTGCAGTCCCATATTTTTTAATGAAGCCGGGGTGATGTGCGACGCGGACTGCCTGTAGCCTATTCCTCCCACCCTCGATGCGGCGGCAGGCGGAACCTCCTCAAGTCCCGTTGCAATCACGGTTATGGAGCAGCTATCGGACTTTGACTCGTCGTACATTGCTCCAAATATAATATTTACTTCCTCTCCGGCAAGGTTCTGAACATAGCTGACCGCATCGTTTGCGTCCGCCAGCGTAATATCTCCGGAGACATTGATTATCACATGGCTTGCGCCGGTGATGGTAGTCTCCAGAAGCGGGCTTTCCACAGCCATCTTCACGGCGTCCATAGCCTTTTCGTCGCCCTTTCCCTCTCCGATGCCGATATGCGCGATTCCCTTTTCCGTCATAACCGTCTGCACATCCGCAAAATCCAGATTGATGATTGCCGGTACGTTTATAAGATCCGTAATGCCCTGGACAGCCTGCTGAAGGACTTCATCCGCTTTCTTAAGCGCCTCGGGCATGGTGGTACGCCTGTCCACAATCTCAAGGAGCTTGTCGTTTGGAATTACAATCAGGGTATCTACGTGCTCCTTGATCCGCTCTATCCCGCTGAGCGCATTGGTCATGCGCGTCTTTGCCTCGAACCTGAAGGGCTTCGTCACAACTCCCACCGTCAGGATTCCCATCTCCTTCGCAAGCCTGGCAACCACGGGCGCCGCTCCCGTTCCGGTGCCGCCTCCCATGCCGCAGGTGACAAACACCATATCAGCTCCCCTGAGCGCCGCGGAGATCTCCTCTGCGCTTTCCTCGGCAGCCTTTTCTCCGACTTCCGGCTTTGCTCCGGCCCCAAGTCCCTTTGTAAAATCAACACCGTCTATCTTCTCATCTATCATTCTATTGACAGCATTATTACCTGCGCCGCCCACGCCAACCACGATAATCTTGGCTGCAGACGCAGTATCGTTTGTCTTAATCTCCAGCAAGGGTTTGTCCTCCTTCATTACACAAAATCTGTTTTATATCTTCCGCAGCGCCTTTCGGCCCATACGGCGCAAAAATCCTGACTCTCAAAATCTCATATAGATTATCATACAATTTTTTCCCGAATTAATCAACATGTTTTTTTATTAAAATATCTGTTCCGGATAACAGCCCCCGCTCTCACTCATCCGGCCGGAAAATGTACCTCCCTCCGCTCTCGGAATAGGTTTCCATCTGCAGCGTTCCGGCTTTTCCCTCGAGATTCGGAAGCAGGGACGGAAGCAGCATAAGCTTATCCTCCAGCGTCCGGCTGTCGTTTCCAAGAGCAACTTTTATCTCTTTAAAGTAAATCGTAACCTCATTTGAGGCGCCAAAGTGAATCCTGTCCGCGCTCATGCCGTATTTTCCGAGAAGCTTCGTTATGTTGAGAATACTTTCAAAGACCTTCGGATCTTCAACCGGCAGAGCCTCTCCCACCGCCACATGGTCAAACGTAAGACCCGTGATCTGCGGGACTCCGGCGGTTTTTACGCTTGAGCTCTCCACCACATAGCCGTCCTTGTCAAAATACAGGTAAGCCCCAAGGTGCTTCACATAGCCCGTCAGCACCTTCTCATAAACCTTGATCCGCACCGTGTCGGGGGCAAGTATGGTGACGTCCATAACATCGACGAAGGGTATACCCTCAACGCCTCTGTTTTTGTATTTCATTGACAGGTAAAGCGAGTTGTTTCCCCAGGCTCCGTCCATTACTATGGCTTTTATCTCATCCTCCGTATAATGTACATTCCCCTCCACATATACTGTTTTAACGGTATATGTGGAGACTATATAAAAGCCGGCGCCTGCCAGGGCGGCCACTATAAGGACAACGGCCAATATCACGATTTTAAGCTTACTGTGTTTAAGCACCTGTAACTCTCGCCCCTAACTCTCTGAAATCTCTGCAGATATTTTCATATCCGCGGTATATAAAATTACAGCCCGTAACAGTCGTCTCGCCCTGCGCCATGAGCCCCGCAACCACCAGGGCCGCTCCGCCCCGCAGCTCTCTGCCCTCCACGCACGCGCCGCGCAGCGCGTCAACTCCGTGCACAAGCGCAATATTACCGTCATACTCGCTGATGCGGGCGCCCATCTTCCGCAGCTCTCCCACCACGCGGAAACGGTTCTCAAAGATCGTCTCGCGTATCAGGCTGTCTCCGTCCGCCCCGGACGCCACGGCCAGAACCACGGACTGAAGATCCGTCGGAAAACCCGGATAAGGCTTCGTGCGTATACATTTTACCGCCCTGGGCCTGTCGGGCGCCTGGACGAAAACGCCCTCGCCTGAGGTACACAGAGCCGCTCCCATACGCGACGCAAGATCAATGACCGCGGCCATATCACGCCACGGCGCATCCTCGAGGAATACGCAGCCGCCCGCTCCTATACATCCGAAAAGATAAGTCCCCGCAACGATCCTGTCAGCGGGTACGAAATATTCAGCACCGTGGAGCCTTTCTGTTCCCCGGATCGCAATCCGTCCCGTTCCGGCTCCTTCTATACGTGCCCCGCAGCTTGTCAGATATCCGCAGAGCGCCGCAATCTCCGGCTCAAGCGCCGCCCCTTCGAGCAAGGTGTCGCCATCCGCCAGCACCGCCGCAAGGATCACGTTTTCCGTAGCGCCCACGCTTGGAAACGGCAGACGTATATGTGCGCCGCACAGTTTTTGCGCCTTGGCCTTAAGCCGCCCGTCCTCCTCGCAAAACTCAACTCCCATGCGGCGAAGCGCCGCAATGTGCATATCTATCGGCCTGCTGCCTATGACACAGCCTCCGGGATGCTCCATGTCCACCTTTCCGCATCTGCCAAGCAGCGCTCCCAGCAGACAAAGCGAAGAACGCATCGCAGTTACCGCTTCCGTCCCTATCTCCTCGCAGCACACCGTGGAAGAATCCACATACAGACCGTCTCCCTGCCATCCCACACTGCACCCCAGCTCCTTAAGGAGCGTGACCATGGAATGGACGTCCGCGATTCTCGGACAATTTCCGATAAACGAACAGCCTCCGGTCAGCAGAGTCGCCGCCAGTATCGGCAGCGCCGCATTTTTTGAGCCCTGAATACGAGCCTTTCCCTCGAGAGCCACACCGCCCTGAATACGAATAGAATCCATATGCTTATAACACCATCCGGTATCAAACTAACAGACCTATTCTATCCTATGCGGCAGGCATGCTCACAGTTCCTTGAGCTGTATACGCTTGGCCACGCTGAGCACCAGACCTATCTCCGACAGCAGGAACACAACGGAAGAACCTCCATAGCTTATAAAGGGAAGTGATATTCCCGTATTTGGCATTGAATTTGTCACAACGGCTATATTGAGGATTGCCTGGATTGCTATATGACCCATGACACCCACAACCAGCATCGCCCCGAAAAGGTCCGTGGCGTTATTGGCTATAATCATCATCCTCCAAAGCAGGAGAATGAACATAAGTATTATTGCAATTGCGCCGAACAGCCCCAGCTCCTCACAGATAATCGAAAAAATCATGTCGTTCTGTGCCTCTGGCAGGAAGCTCAGCTTCTGCATGCTCTGTCCCAGGCCCTTTCCCCATATTCCGCCGCTGCCGATTGCATAAAGCCCCTGCAGGGTCTGGAAGCCCACGCCAAGGTAATCGCTCTCGGGATCCAGCCACGCCTGGATGCGGCCTCCGCGAAAGGCAAGAACGTCGCTTCCGGATATTACCAGATACACTGCAAGACCTGCCACCGCGACGACGGCTCCTCCCATTATTATAAATTTCTTGTAGTCGGGACTTGCCACAAATACCATGAGCACCGAGATACCGAGTATGATGATTGCGGAGCTTAGGTTTTTCGTTATAAGGTAAACCTCCGCGGCCACCGGCATAGGCAGAGCCACCATGAAGAAAAATCCTTTGAGTGTCCTGACTCCCTTTCCCATCTTGCATACCATTGTGGCCAGGAACAGGATCATACAGAGTTTTGCGACCTCGGCGGGCTGAATGTTAAAGCCCGTGCCCGGTATGCCTATCCAGCGGCTTGCTCCGTGAGAGCTGACTCCCAGCGGCGTCAGCACTAACGGAATAATGGCAATTGACACAAGATACCCCAGAAAGGCGAATTTTTCCC
>CANQSE010000131.1 GCA_947626405.1 uncultured Acetatifactor sp.
GGTCCAGATGCGGTCAAACCTGTTCAGGTACCGTTGGATATTTCCCTCGTCGTCATATGTTACTCCGGCAGTCACAGACATCGGGATCATGATTCCAATCCAGCAGATTGCAAATAAACAGATCATCATGATTACCCTGCTTACGTTTGGGATAACATTGCTGTATATACGGCTGGCGGTGTAAAACGCGTCGCCCTCCGCGGCATAGCCTGTGTCCACTCCAAGCCAGATATGAATCGCGTCCAAATAGGCATAGTCGTAGGTTTCAATATATTCAAAGATTTCGTCCTCGCTCATGGACGTGTTACCCATGAATACAAGGCTGTCGGGATAATAGATCAGATGTCTGCCAAATTCGGAGAAATACTCCGTTACTTCATCGTCTCTTTTTGTCTCCAGATCCGGCACGTTTGTGTATGTCACATCCTTTTCATCAGGCGAAAAGCGGACCACATATTTTACGTTAGTGTTTGTTCCGGCGTACACGGGGTTACAAATCTGGTACCGCTCGTAGTCGCGCGTCAGCCCCTCAACCGCGGCCGCCAGGTTTTCCTGGAGGCGCATGTAGTCTCTCCAGTTGTCGGCATAATCCGCAAGCTGCCGTATTCCGTCGGTAGTGTCATAACGGCAGACAAGCATGGGGAACGTAACGGTCAGGCTGCCGTCGTCTTCCCTTGAAAGATGCACCTGGTTCATGTCCTTTGCGATCAGATGGGAAAAAACCATATCCTCAAGCTGCTGCTGGGTGTACTGTGACATTGCCTCCCTGACGTTTTTGAGATTTTCGTCATTATTCGGCGTAATATCATTTTCCGTTTCGTCAGGCTCGTCATTCTGTTCAGTAAGCTTGTTGAAACCCTTGAATACAAGCTGTCCGTACTCGTCAAATCCAAAGTTTTCCGGATAAATGCAATAGCCGAAATAGCCTACAAACTCAGACATGCTCATATTGCGCTCAGTGTATTCAACTCCGCGCTTTCCCCATTTGATCAAATCGTCCAGCTCATAGGATGCCGTGACGCCGCAGCCCTTGTCAACGCCGGTCATCTTTGCGTATTCAGTAATGTCGATATGTTTTGCAGGATCAAAATTCCCGTCCGTCTCCAGCCTGTCCTTGATTACCACAAGCTGCGTTATATCGGAGACAGCGTTTCTGAAAAGATCATCATAGATCGCGGAATCTTCAAATTCCTGTCCAAAATCCTCCGACTTCATCCGATAAACCACGGTTCCGTCTATTGTGTCCACAGGCAGGTATGAATTAAACAAAAGACCTGCCACCGCAATCATGAGCAAAGCGGCCAGCAAGTGTTGAATCATTCCCGTGATGATACGCTTCATTGTAGGCTTCTTCATTTCCCCGCTATCCTTTTTCAGGCTACTGTTTTTCTATTTTATATCCCACTCCCCACACTACCTTAAGATACCTTGGCTCACGCGGGTTTATCTCGATCTTTTCACGAATATGCCGGATGTGGACCGCCACCGTATTGTCGGCGCCTATGGCATTTTCGTTCCAGATGCTTTCATAAATCTGATCTATCGAAAAAACTCTGCCCTGGTTTTTCATAAGGAGCAGAAGTATGTTGTATTCTATGGGGGTAAGCTTCACGGGCTCGTCGTCAACAGTGACCTGCTTCGTCTCGTCGTTGATGACAAGTCCTCCCACACGGTAAACGGATTTCCCGTCCGCTCCAATGCTTCCCAGAGAAGTATAGCGCCTTAAGTTGGATTTCACTCTTGCCGCCAGCTCCAGCGGGTTAAACGGCTTTGTGATATAGTCGTCGGCCCCTATGTTAAGCCCGAGGATCTTGTCAGTGTCCTCGGATTTGGCGCTCAGAATGATAATTGGGATGCTGCTGTATTCCCTGATTTTCAAAATCGCCCTTATGCCGTCCAGCTTTGGCATCATTATGTCAATAATGAGCAGGTGGATATTCTCCTTCTTTAAAATCTCAACTGCCTGTTCCCCGTCATATGCCTTAATAATATGATACCCATCCTGACTGAGATAAATCTCTATTGCATCCACAATCTCCTTATCATCGTCGCATACCAGAATATTTTCCATACATGCCTCTCCTTTTTGCCGCCTTTTGTATGCCGCTGTTTATTTATGCAGAGCGTCTTTTTTCGCTGCCGCCTTTTCATCTGTTTTTATGCAGGGCTTTTTACACGCGGGTATAAATATGCCTGAAAGCGTCCCTTATCCACTGGATCTCCTCGCCCTGTATTGCCACCACATCGTAACGCACGCCGAAAGCGTCCCCATATCCCCGACTGTATCTGTACTGATCCGCCACTCTGCAGATCTGTTTTTGTTTCCGTAAGTCCACAGCCTCGAGGGCATATCCCTTCCCTGTGTCCTTCCGGTACTTTACCTCCACAAACACAAGATAGCCCTGATGTATGCCTATTATATCAATCTCACCCTGCCTGCACCGGTAATTTCTATCCTTGATTTTCATTCCGCGGCTTTCAAGAAACTCCGCGGCCTGCCGTTCCCTGTCCGCACCTGTCTGTCTTTTATTCAAGCCTTACCCTTTCATCTTAGCCTTAATCTTATCCATTGAATCAACAAAGATCAGGATTTCCGCGACCACCTCATAAAGCTCCGGCGGTATCATCTCACCTATCTCCAGTCTTGAAAGAGTATCGGCCAGCTTATCGTCCCTGTGAATTGGCACGTCACTCTCTTTTGCCTTCTCTATAATCTTTTCAGCCAGGATTCCCCTGCCGCTTGCAACCACCCTGGGCGCCTGATCTGACGGGTCATATTCCAGGGCCACAGCCTGTTTTACCTTGTCCGCCATAAGATACTTCCTCTCATTCAAATTTAAGTTCTAACGTCAAACGCGTACTGCGTCACCATCATGCCCTTCTCCTGCTCCAGAAGCGGCAGAAGCCCGCTGTTTTTTGTGTCCGTCTTCTCATCTTTTCTTGACGTCATTGAAAAGCTGCAGTCATAGCCGCGCTCGGCAAGCCGTTTGGTCAAAATGTGCATATGAGCCTCCAGAAAATCCAGCATTTCGTCGTCACGCACATAAAATCTTGTGTTTACTCTCGCCTGTTCCAGAGTCACATACACGTCAACCGGCCCTAAATGCTCCATGTCAAGATGCAGGAGGGCGCTGATTTTTCCGTCAAAAGCGGCAAGACTTTTTTTGTTTGTATACACGTAAAGCTCCCCGTTTGCGTCTCCCTGGCGCAGTCTGAGGGGAAGCTGCACATAAGCGTACATCTGGTTCAACTGATTTAAAAAGTCGATATTCTGAGTCATGGAGGACACGGCGCGAAAGGCTCCGCTTTCTCCCTGACCCGCGTTTTCAAGAACATGCGAAAGACTCTTAAGCTGCCTGTCAAGGCGCTGATACAATTCCTCCACCTTTTGTTTTTGAGCCGTCTCCTCGGGCTGTATCGACCAGAGTTGTTTAAGCGAACGGTTTAAAAGCTCTCTAAACGCGCTCCCCGAAAAGACTCTGTGCATATTTTTTACACCGCCGTCCACGGTATCGGCCGCCTGCAGCATCCTGGCTGCGGCTGCAAAAAAATCCGCCCTGCTTAAATTTCCCCACGCATACTGTATGAGCTGCCGGGAAATCTGCTCTTTTTCCATCGGCTCCATGGGAAGATCTCCTAAGATTTCCATAAGCTGTCCCGTTATCTCACCGGCTTCCCCGCCGTTTGTCCCTGCAGACTGCAGAATTTCCTCCGCAGCTGCCGCGCCGTCTGCAGGGCTTTCGGCAGATACAGCGCTGTCTGTAAAGATGCCCGAAACCGCGCCGCCGGCATTTTCTCCTGCAGGTACCATACCCTCGGCATTTGCTCCGCTAAGTGATGAGCCACCTGCAAGAGCTCCGTTAAGTGACGCTCCATCAGCAAGAGTTCCCATAAGTGCTGCTCCATCAGCACTTACTCCCGCAGACGCGCCGTCTGCAAGAGCTCCCATAATCGCCGCACCGTCTGCATTTGCTCCCGCAGCCGCTCCATCAGCACTTGCTCCTGCAAATACCGCGCCGTCTTCCGGTACGCCCTCAATAACCGCGCCGGCAGGTGACTCAAAAGATGCGTTTCCCTCGGCAGGGACGCCCGCGCCTTCTGCATCGGCTCCATATATATCCTGCATAGACGGCGCGTCAGAAGCCGTTCTGTCCGAAACCTCCATGACAAGCTCAAGCAGCTCCCTGTACAGGGTATAAAGTCCCTGATCGTCTCCCGCTGCCGCCATGCCGTCAACGGTATCTGTCAGAGCGGCAAGCACTGTGTCAGCGCCCGCTGAAAGCTGATGTGTCATGTTTCTGTAAGAGATCATCTGATTTATATTTGTCTCATTTACCTCCATCCCAAGCTTGTGCAGACCGACGATATCGGAAATTTCCGCCTGTGGAAAGGAAGCCGTCTGACGGTATATCTTCTGCAGCGAATTTTTATCTACAGGCAGGCCCGCCTCCATGAGCTGCCTTGTCATCGACACGGTCGTCTCATTTACCGGAAGACTTGCCATATCCAGAGCCTTTAAAACGTTTACATCCGCAGACATGTTTTCAAACAGCGGACTCAGCGTCAGCATGCTGCCGTTGTTTCTGACTTCAAAGGTCATGCTTTTGCCCACTTCAAGGTTCATATTCTGATCCACCTTTGCCTGCAGGACCATGTCGTCGGATAGCTTGATCTGTACATCCGATCCGTTCCTTGAAATTATTTCACCCCTTAGAGTCTGCCCCGGCACAAACGACCTTATCTGCCTGTTCAGCATCGCCATGGACGAGGAGGACGTACGCCCCTGACCGGCTCCGTCCGCGCGTTTTCCGCCCGAAGCGGCTCCCGCCTGCTCTAAATTACCCCATGGCATCCTCAGTTTCATGTCTCCTCCGATCTGCCGGCTCACTCAGTCAGCAGTCAACAAAATTTTTTATAAAACTCCTTCTGTGTATGGGCGTCGGTCCATACTTTTTGAGCGCTTCAATGTGGGCGGCGCTCCCGTATCCCTTGTTGCCCGCGAAATCATACTGTGGGAAAACCCTGTCATATTCTTTCATCAGCCTGTCCCTGACAACTTTTGCAATAATGCTGGCAGCCCCAATCGTTATGCTTTTGGCGTCGCCCTTTATGATCGGTACCTGCTTAATCCCTATTCCGGGTATAGTCACCGCGTCGTTTAACAGGATATCAGGCTGCGGCGAAAGCTGCCCCACGGCGTCGCGCATGGCTTCATACGTGGCCTGAAGAATATTTATACTGTCTATTCTCTCCGGAGTTGCATATCCCACGGCATAGGCCACCGCTTCCTTACGGATCACGTCGTAAAGCTCCTCTCTCTTTTTTTCGGACAACTGCTTTGAATCATTTATATATAATATCCTGCATCCTTTCGGAAGGATCACCGCACCCGCCACAACAGGACCCGCAAGCGGTCCCCTTCCGGCTTCGTCAACTCCGCATATATATTCACATTCTCCGTATTTTTCCTCGTACACTCTGAGCTTTTCTATGCGCTCACGCTCGCGATCCAGAGCCTCCAGACGCTTTTTTGCGCTTGCGATCAGCTTCTGTACGCCCGTTCTGCCGTCGTTTTCATAAAGGACGATAAGTTCAGGCAGTTCCTCACAGCCGGCCGTCTTAAATCTTTCACGTATCTCACCGATATTTACAACACTGCACACACCATACTCCATTCCGAAGCGTTTACCTTCCGTTTCATGCTTTATTCATGCTTCATTCATGCTTTATTATTCCGAAACGCGACAGGGGCCAGATTCTTATGAAAGCCCGCCCCACTATATCCTCGCGCTTTATGTTTCCCACGATCTCCATGCGGCTGTCGGTGCTGTTGTTCCGGTTGTCCCCCATGACAAAATATTCGTCGTCTCCCAAGGTTACGGGCTGGGCGGCGACTCCCCTGAGCTCCGGGCGTATTATCTCCCTGCCGTAGCTTTCCTCCAGAATTTCGCCGTTTATATAAATATTGCCGTTCTGATCTATCTGAACGGTCTCTCCCGGCAGCCCGATAATCCTTTTTATGTAATAAGCGTTTGGCATGTTTTTAGGCGGAAATACAATGATGTCAAATCTCTCAGGGTCGCGGAAATGATACGTAAGCTTGTCAACAATCAGA
>CANQSE010000132.1 GCA_947626405.1 uncultured Acetatifactor sp.
GCCGAGCGCGGGAAGCCGCCTGTGGGATCCATTTTCCTGGACGCTTATCAGGACGGCAACAACGTTGTGATCGAGGTCAGGGACGACGGCAACGGCATCGATATTGATGCCGTGAGGAACAAGGCCATCGAGAGAGGGACAATCACGGTGGAGCAGGCCGCAAACATGACCGACAAGGAAATTATAGATTTGCTTATCCTGCCCAGCTTTTCCACTGCCAAGCAGGTCACGGACGTATCGGGCCGCGGCGTGGGACTTGACGTGGTAAAATCAAAGATCGAATCGCTGAGCGGCGAGGTAGAGGTAAAGACAAAGCTTGGACAGGGAAGCACATGGACGATCCGCCTTCCCCTGACGCTTGCCATTATACAGGCGCTGATGGTCGTGGTCGGAGACGAAAAATACGCTATCTCCCTTGGCTCAATACAGACTCTGGAGGATATCCCGCCCAGTGATATCAAGCTTGTCCAGAATAAGGAAGTGATCCATCTGAGAGGAAACGTAATTCCGATTATCAGACTGAATCAGGTCCTGGACGTTGAGAGCAAGCGCTCCAAGGAAGACAATCTTATTGTCGTAATTGTAAAGAAGGGAGACAAGACGGCGGGCCTTGTCATTGACGAACTGATCGGCCAGCAGGAGATAGTTATCAAATCTCTTGGCAAGTATATCAAGCACTGTAAATTCATCAGCGGAGCAACCATACTTGGAGACGGCGAAATCGCTCTGATTCTGGATGCAAACGCATTAATCTAAGAAAGGGAGTATACGGTTATGGATTTGAGCACAAATGTTAATAAGGGCACCTCGGACGAGGTGAGCAAGCGCTCCGAGGAGGTTATCCAGTATATTGTGATCCGGCTGGGCAAGGAACAGTACGGAGTGGATATCAGAAATATCGACACCATCACCAGGATGCAGCACGTTACCCGTGTACCCCAGATGCCTGCATATTTAAAGGGCGTCATAAATCTTCGCGGCGTGGTGATTCCGGTTATGAGCATGCGCCTGAGGATGAACCTTCCTGCGGACGAGATCACAAAGTCCACAAGAATCATCGTCTTAAAGCTTGAACAGGAGGGGAGCATAGGGTTTATCGTGGACGAGGTAAAAGAGGTTGTAAGCCTGAACGTTGACGATATTGAAAAGCTCGGCGACACGACAAAGGACGGAAAGGCGAATCTCATAAATGCCGTCGGCAAGCACAACGGAGATCTGATATCCCTGTTTGACTTAAACGCAATTACTTTAGACTGCTAGTAAATATGATATCTGAAAGGAGACGCTTCTCATGGGTGAGATGACGTTGGAACAGGTTACGGAAAATTATTATGATGTCCTTAAGGAGCTGGGGAACATCGGTGCGGGCAATGCCATGACGGCGCTGGCTCAGATGCTGCAGTGCAAGGTGGACATGAAAGTGCCGCAGGTAAGGCTTTTGGATTTTGCCTCCGTGGGCGAAATGATGGGCGGCGAAGAACAGATTATGCTGGGTGTATTTCTCGGCGTGGAAGGCGATATCACCGGAAGCATGATGTTTATGGTGGAAGAAGAAAGCGCGCGCCATCTTATCCGCAAGATAACAATGGGAATGCTGCCCGAGGGCTCGGAATTTGAGGAGATGGGCCTGTCGGCCATGAAAGAGGTTGGCAACATTATAACGGGAGCGTATCTTAATTCTCTCTCAATGATGACGAATCTTAAGATTTTCCCGACGCCTCCGGCGCTTACCATTGATATGGCGGGAGCAATCCTGAGCGTGCCGGCTATTCAGTTTGGTATTTTCGGGGATAAGATACTGCTGATCCAGTCGCAGTTTTACGATGATGTGGAGCTGGACGGGTACTTTATACTGATTCCAGATCTTGAGTCTTATGCCAGGATCCTGACGGCTCTGGGGCTGCCGGTTGTATAAAATGAGCAAAGCCGCGGGCTGAACTGTTTAACTATAATATTGACATGAAGGATATGGAATTGACTCATGAGTGAGATTATAAAAGTGGGAATGGCGGATTTAAAGACCTGTGTAAGTCCCAACGGAGTGACCACTCTGGGACTTGGCTCCTGTGTTGGAATCGCCATACGGGATCCTGTAACTAAGATCGGTGGTCTGGCGCATGTCATGCTGCCGGACAGTACCGCCATCCGGAACGGAAATTTAACAGTAGCAAAATTTGCGGATACAGGGATTGTGGAGCTTGTCCTCCAGATGGAAAAGCTCGGCGCAAAACGAAGCCGCATGGTGGCAAAAATTGCGGGAGGCGCTACCATGTTCTCCTTCGAGGGCAAAAGTACAGCCATGGGTCAGGTCGGTCAGAGGAATGTGGAGGCTACAAAGGCAAAGCTTAAAGAATTGCGGATTCCGATTCTGGCGGAAGACACAGGGGCCAATTACGGAAGGACGGTAATTTTTTACCCTGAAACCGGAGAATTTCACATCCGCGCGGTCGGAAAATCCGAGTCGGTGATCTGACTGAGGACTGTGAAGGAAAGTGACAATATGGATAGAAAAAATATACCTCTGCTCTTTATGCTGACGGCGGGAGCCGTGACGGCCATAATTACTTTTGTAAGGGAGCTTCCCCTGGTCGAGAGAATGGTCTGGCTGTTTTCGGTTATGCTTTTGTTCTTTGTCCTGGGCAGCGTGATTAAGTGGACGCTGGACTTCTTTGACAACCAGAACGAGCAGCGCAGGCTGAAGGACGGAGAAGTCATAGAGAAAGAGGCCGAGGGCCAGGAGGACGTACAGAAGGCGGCTGAAGACGAAGAACCCGCACCGGAGAACACCGGAAAGCAAACAGTCTGAATGAGCAGACTGAATAAACAGACGGGAAAGGAGCAGGTTTCATGGATGAGACGGGCAGAAAAAAGCTGTTGGAAGATTATGCAAAGACCAAATCACCGGAAGCCAGAGAGAAGATCATCTTAGAGTATGCTCCTCTTGTCCGTGTGGTAGCCGGAAGGCTCAGCATGTATCTTGGATATAATGTTGAATATGAGGACGTGGTCAGCTACGGAATTTTCGGCCTGATAGATGCCATTGACAAGTTTGACTGCCTTAAGGAGGTCAAATTTGAGACCTATGCAAGTCTGCGCATCAGGGGCGCTATTCTTGATCAGATACGCCGTATGGATTGGATTCCAAGGACCATACGACAGAAGCAGAAGCGGATTGAGACTGTTATAAGAGAGATTGAGCAGAGTACAGGCAGAGGCGCAACGGACGAGGAGATTGCGGCGGGGCTTGGAATATCTGACAGCGAATATCTGGACTGGCAGTCGCAGATGAAGATTACAAGTCTGGTGTCTCTCAACGAATATATGGAACAGGGAAGCGATGTTCCGAGGGATTATAACAGAAATACATCCTCCAGTTTTGAATCGCCGGAGGAGAGGGTGGAAAAGAAAGAGCTTACCAGAGTGCTTGGTGAAGCTCTAAAGTTGTTAACTGACAAGGAACAGAAGGTCATTACCCTGTATTACTATGAGGAACTGACATTAAAGGAGATAAGCAATATTCTCGAGGTTTCTGAATCAAGGGTTTCACAGCTTCACACACGTGCGCTGCAGAAGATGAAGACCAAAATGGGAAATTACATGGGAATACTGAGGGATAATTAATAAGTCGTTCAAATGGGGACAATACTATGCAAAATGGATACTTTCGGCTAGTGAGTGATCCGAACGGATTCGGGGTGGCGATATACCAGCCCAGGGACGGAGGAGAGGACATCCAGATCGGGGAACTCCTGGGATATCTGGACGGTCTTGGAATCGGATATGACAGAAAGCGAATAGAGATGCTTCTTATGGATGAGGAGGACGGCGTGTGCCATCTGAGCAGTGGCGCATGTCCTGATTATCCTGAATCCTATCAGCTCATTACGGACGAGGACGGAATGAAGGCTGTCGTGCGTTTTACCCCGCCTTCCGAAACCGGCAAGAGACTGACTCAGGACGATTTCATAAGGGATTTAACGTTTAAGGGTATTACCTTCGGGATCCAGACGGCGAATCTGCAGGCGCATTTTGAAACGCAGGGAAAATACTGCACGGACATTCTGGTAGCCAAGGGAGAAGCGCCTGTTCAGGGAGAGGACGCAAGGATCGAATATTGTTTCAATACCGACATGCACAGACGTCCGGCCCAGCGAGAGGACGGCAGCGTGGATTATTTCCATATGACCACCATCAACCAGTGCAGGAAGGGCGACGTGCTGGCCAGGATTATTCCGGAAAAACCGGGTATTGATGGACATGACATCTACGGAAAGGCGGTAAAGCCCAGGGAGGTTCGCAGGGAGACACTCAAATTCGGGAGAAACATAGAGCTCTCGGAGGATAAGCTGACCATTACGACGCTGGTGGACGGACATGTTTCTCTGGTGGACGACAAGGTCTTTGTCAACGACGTGTACGAGACAAAGGGCGTCGATATAGCGACGGGAAATATCGACTACGAGGGGAGCGTCCATGTGGACGGCAACGTAGCCGAAAATTTCGAGGTCAAGGCGGGCGGCAACGTAATTATTGACGGCCTCGTGGAGGGCGCCAGAGTTATCGCCGGCGGAAATATCATTATCGCAAAGGGCATGAACGGCATGCAGAAGGGATATCTCAAGGCAGGCGGGGACGTGGTTGTTAAATTCCTTGAAAACGCCAGAGTAGCGGCCGGAGGATATGTGGAGGCCGAGGCTATTATGCACAGCAAGGTTTCCGCGGGCGGCGAGGTGCGCGTTGAGGGACGAAAGGGCGTCGTCGTGGGAGGTTATGTCCAGGCCGGCCTTAAAATCACTGCCAAGACTATCGGGGCAGGCATGGGGGCGTCAACAATACTTGAGGTGGGCGTGAATCCGCTGCTCAAGACGCAGTACGGACGTTTCCAGAAGGCGCAGGAGGAACTGGCCAAGACGGTAAAAAATGCGGGCGTCATTCTGTCCAATTTTAAGGAGAAGATTGCAAAAGGCTTTCAGTATAACGAGAGCCAGTTGAAATATATGAAAAGCGTGGCCAAAATAGTTGAGGAAAAGGGCGCGGAGCTTGAGCAGATGAATCAGCGTATGGAGCGTTTCAGGGCCATGATGGAGATCCAGAAGCAGGCGGAGGTTGTAGTAAACAACGAGGTACATCCCGGTACGACAATAATAATCGGAGACGCCACGAGGACTATACAGTCAAGCTTTCACTACTGCAAGTTTATAAGGGACAAGGGAGAGATTACGATGAAGCCCATGTAGGGTTTATCACATTCGGCGCGCGGGAAAGGAGCTGCAGGCATATGGCATTTGGAGCGATAGAGCTTACCACGATCACCAGGGCCCAGGATTATACGACGGTCAAGCACAACGAGGACAACAAAGGATTTGTGGATCAGACAAATTTTGGACAGCAGGTGCAGAAGACCGCTGAACAGAATATGCGGCAGGTCCGCCAGAGCGACGACCCCGAATGGCACCAGCAGAATCCCGATGCCAGGGAAAAGGGAAAGAACGAATACCAGGGCGACGGCGGGAGGAACCGTAAGAGGGGCGCAAATGAGCGCGCGGCGGTTCAGGGACACACCGGATTTGATATTAAAATCTGAATGTGGGCGGCCGCCTGACGGCGCTCGGAAAGAGGACGGATGGATGCTTTGGAGATCGTCCTGCTTATAGCGGGAGGAGTAATATTTATTTTGAGCTTCCTGATTCCTTCCGGAGAGGATAAAAACCGCACACAGGCGGCTCCGGTGGCTAAGGAGGAGATCAGGGAGATGGTAAACCGTGAGCTCGAGTCGGTAAAAAGCCACGTGGACGACGTGGTTGAGGAGGCCGTGACATATGCGGTTGAGAAGACGGAGCGCTCCCTTGAACGGCTTTCAAACGACAAGATCATGGCTGTGAGCGAATACTCCGATACGGTGCTTGCCGAGATTCATAAAAACCACGAGGAAGCCATGTTTCTCTACGACATGCTAAACAGCAAGCATACAAACATAAAGAACACCGTCTCCGAGGTCAACCGCACGATGAAGGAGGCCGAGGAGAAGGTAAGCGCCTTTCAGCGCCTTACGCCGGAGAAGGTTTCTCCTCCCAAAGCGGCGTTTGTCAG